>JAHFKE010000090.1 GCA_023245515.1 Candidatus Levyibacteriota bacterium | reverse complement strand
GATTATTTGTTTTATGGAGCTGTCGGCGTCTTTGCCGCCTTGGCCTATCTTGGCGGTAGGCAGGGGGTGAAGAGGGATATCTTGGTTGTGGCCGCTTTGGTCGCAATTGTTTTTGACTGCTTGATCGTGCTAGCGATCGTTGCGGTCATGCAGGAATATCGGATAGCGGTCTCCGACCTTCCGGCAAGCCTCATCGCCTACGCACTCTGGGTGCTCCTCGTTCCTCATGCGATATGGGCGCTCTACCTTCTCGGAGTCTGGCGCCGCAAGAGGGCGCTGCTCAGGGAGTGAAGGAACAGGCTGACAAGCCTGAAGGCAAGTAGTTTCGATCGATATCGAGGAAGGCAACTGAGATGGGATCTTCTCTGTGTTGGCTCACCTTCTGCAACCTGGAGCCGGTTGGCTTCGAGGGACTGGAGGTGTTCTACCGCTGCAGCAGCTGCGGCACAACCACGTCCGGGACGGTCTCTCTGGCCGTGGCCGTGTCCCTTAAGCTTAAGCTGAGCTAGGGCGCAGGCCAACTTTCTGTGTATCACAGTTCAACTGTACCAGGCTGCGTAAGCCAAATGAGCACTCTGAATGCTGAGTGTTTTATTTGACCCGCGGGGGAGTAATGTGCGATTGGGCACCGAAGAGATTTTGTATTGTGGTTTTTACCACGTTGGCTTAACAGCCATCACAACTCTTCAGGTGCCCTTTCACGTTAAAACAGCCTTAAATTGATATAGTATTGAAGGTCAAAATCCTATAATAACATATGAATACGTCACTCTTGCCATCTCTCATATAAATTTTCTGCAAACGCATTTCAAAAATTTCTATCTTAATTGATTCTTTCTTACTCCAGCTTTGCATGTCAGGTCCTGTAGAGAGATGATCTTCCACACTATAATTGGCTTTCTTAAAGGAGATTTTTGTCTAATAAACATATATCAAAATATATCATAGTAATACATACAAAAAGATAGTTTTTGTCTTCTTTTTAATCTATTTTTAATCTCCAAAAAGATCGATAAATTAATATATAGCCAGCATTGTCGGTCTAATTTAAAGAAAATAATAACTAGCAGTTAATGATTTTAGTTGCTATTTTAGTCCTGTAAGCGCACTATTAGGCGCTCAGTTCTTTTTGATGTCAAAGAAGCGGTAAAATGGGATTAGTCTGTGGAGTTTATTTTGTTACGTATTCTCAAATAGGCAAGTATTACAACAAGTATTGCTACTGTAATTCCCAGAAGGATCTTGACTGGCATGGCTACGAAATGAACCGACCGGGTATAGATGGGTCCTTGCTCTGACAGGGCGAGGTGGAGCTCTGCAGTGTATGTGCCTAGCAAAAAAGTGTCAGGCCAAGTAGCCTCAGGGTGCTCCTTATTGCTTGCTCCTTGTTGCTTATTGCTGGTTGTCAGGTAGCGGCTCGTGGCTGTAAGAATGTTGTCTTCAGTCAAATCGAGGCGCCCCACTGTCTGTCCGAACATATTTTTGATGAGGATGATACCTTTTGGTCTTATGAAATGAGCTCCGGTATTTTTTACCTTCACTGTGAAGGGGACGGGGCCTGCCTCTCTATACCAAGGTGTTGAAAATTCTTCGATATATCCCTTGGCTGTATCTTTGGGTCCTATGGAGAGAAGGACATTGATCGCTATTCCGGCTCTTGCACTGGAGGCGGTGCTTCTTTTCTGTTTGGTGTCCTCAGTGTTCACTTGGCTGGCATCCTGTTCTATATCAGGCGTATGATTTTGAGCCTCGCTTAGAAAGATAAGTGAGAAATAATAGTCAGAAAGCGGTTCTTTTTTAGGAGCCACTACGCGCAGGATCAGATTCTTCTTCTGTTTTGGGCCAAGACTTAGGGTGTCAATTGAGAAATTATCCTCGTCCACTACCTCGATTTGCTCAAAGATCTTCGTGTTGCCTCCGGTAAAAGGATCGCTGTCTTTTAAATATTCAATCTGACCGTCATCTTTCTCAGATGCCTTGAAGAGTTTGTAGCCTATGGTAAGATCTACGGGTTGATTGCTTAGATTTTGGATGCTAAAAGGAGCGTGCGCATCAGCAGGTGGAATGAGTTCTATCTGAAGAAGTGAGGGAGAAGTCCCCAGCGAAATCTCTTGGGCGAAGGCAGGTTTAGTATAGGGTATAAGGTATAAGGTATAGAGTATAAAAAAGAAAACAATTTTAATAAAATGTCTGATTCTTAATAGCCGATACTTAATACTTAATACTTGATACTTCATACTTTAAAAGGTGGGTGCCGCTATATAAGTAATGGTGTTGCTATAGATTCCGGTCATCTGCGTACCTGAGATGTTGAGTTTGTAGGTTATTTTTGCGCTTCTGTCTTTACCTGCGCCCCTGCCGTTTATTATTGTTTGGGGCGATTCGCCTTTGGCTGCATCTGCAAATTGTCTATAGTAGTCAGGCTCAGTAAAAGTGCTACTACAGGTAACAGATCTAACAGGGTCACAGCGATAGCCAAGTCCATAGGTCAGGTTGTTATTCCATGGCGCTGAGGTCGTTTCTGAGCAGGATCCATTATCGCAAGTTGTATCATTGATTGCTATGTGAGCTTCATTAACGAGCGGATTGTTCTCGTAAGCTACAATTTGATAGCCTGTCGACGAAGGATTGGAGAGGCTGAGAATCGCAGTACGATTGACTGGCGTAGTGGGGGACAAAAGCCCAAAGTCTATAAGCGTATCTGAGATTGAGAAGCTGAAGGGGGAGAGGGGGTAAATAGAGAAGAAGCCAGACCTGACAGTGTAATTTTTGCCACTATATACGCCTGGTCCTGTCTGGCCGGTTGTGCTTAGGATGCTGACTTTTCCATCAGAGCTTTTGCCTGCCGAGGTGACGAAGTCGCCCATCTCGATAATCCAGTCGCTGCTTGACATGGTAAACGCTTGCGCTTTAGGCGCAAGCGTTAAGTGCAAAGCGTTAAATGCAAAGCACAAAAGAACGCCTAAAATTATAAAATGACTTACTTTTACTAATATCTTGCGTCTTAGGTCGCTTCTTTTGACTTTTCGCGCTTGCCCTGAGCCCATTCGGCTTTGCTCAGAGCCTGAGTTTAATAGAAGACTAGTCGAATGGATTTCGCTTTTCGCTTTCATTCCGCTTCCTTCTCAAGCTTTCTGCTTTGATTCACAATATCCTTCAGTTTCTCAACGTCCTGGTCTTTAAGGGTGGCTCCTTCACTTTTTACCACCTCGGACACATCTCTAAGTATGTTCCGTGCAGCCTCTTGGACATCATCCTTGAGGCTATCAGTCTGCTTGAGTTCTTTTTCACGCACGGAAACAGTTTTCCCAAAAAAATAAGCGAGAGGGCATAGGAGGACGAAAGAGGCCAGTTTTGTGATATTGATGAGGCTTTGGTCTTTGGCGATGTCAGGCATGAAGAAGGCAATAACCGCAAGGCTAAAAACAAAAACAGCTTCAGGCTTAAGGCTAAATCCTATGTAAAAGCAGAGGAAATAGAGGAGAAAAAAGAGCATTGAGCCAAAACCGCCCGTTGTCTGAATTAGGAGTAATGCGCTGGTGTTAAGCAAAAAGACCGTCAAGACTTGGTTTTTATATTTGACCTTGCGCTTTCTGAGTGTGGAGACGAGATAGAGAGCTGTCAGGATTCCAAGCGTCGGTATTGTATATGCGGCCAGTTCGCTTTTTTGCCAGAGGAAGACAGAGAGGAAAGACACTACTATTACTAATGAATGGAAGCCGAGTCTTTGCATATCTATAGTATAGAGGATTTAAGGTAAGGGATAAAGCCTCTGAAATTTCTACTTCCTAGTTTCTAATTTTTAATGAAATCTTAATGTTTAAAAATTGAAATTGAAAACGTTATATTATTGAATAGAAATTAGAAATTTTAAATTAGAAATTAAATTTGTATATCCAAAGGCATCAAAGAAGATCTTTTTGATTATTTTTGGCGGGGAAAATGATTAAAAAATCGCTTTTGTCTATAGTAATTTACTAAAATGTCGGGCTTTTTAGATAAAATAGAGTATGCTATACTCGTTTGTATAGGCTCACTTCGTCCTTCGGACTTCGAGAGGCAAGCCTTTCTTGATTAAGGCAAGGCTAAATGGGTCTTATTATGAAAAATTCTTCAAAAAAACAATACATTCCATCAGAGATTGAGCTGAAATGGCAATCTAAATGGGAAAAAGACAAAGTTTATCAGCCAGAGCTCGACACTGCCAAGGACGGAGAGGTTTCGAGGCCACCCCACTTCGCCAAGGCTTCGCGGGGTGAACCTTTTTATAACCTGATGATGTTCCCTTATCCCTCAGCCGAGGGTTTGCATGTGGGGAGTGTCTATGCATTTGGGGGAGCCGATGTATATGGACGCTTTAAGAGGATGCAGGGGCATGCAGTGTTCGAGCCGATCGGTCTGGATGGGTTTGGTATCCATTCTGAGAACCATGCTATCAAGACGGGCACACACCCTATAGAACATGCACAGAGGACAGAAGAGAACTTCTATCGTCAATTGCACTCAATAGGTAATTCTTTCGCTTGGGATAACAAACTTGAAACATATTCGCCTCAATATTACAAATGGACCCAATGGAT
>JAHFKE010000089.1 GCA_023245515.1 Candidatus Levyibacteriota bacterium | reverse complement strand
ATCAAAATTACAACTCCTTCAGGAGAGGTCGCTTATAAAATAATTAAGCTTTCCTAAGTAACAGAGTCGCAATAAAAATTCCGATAGCTATAAGGACGATCGTTCCTCCAGAAGATAAATTCATATAATAAGAGGCTACTATTCCAGATATAACCGAAAATATAGAGATCAGTTCTGCAATAAAAATCGTTTGCTTAAAACTTTTTCTGAACTGTAGTGCGGTAACAACCGGAATAACGATAAGTGCTGCAATCAAAAGTACGCCGACAATAGGTATCGAAAGGGAGACGGTAAATCCCGCCAAAATAATTAAGAGGAGATTGATAAATTTTGTCGGAATACCACTCACCTGCGCTGCTTCTTCGTCCACTGTTACATAAACTAATTCTTTATAAAAAGCAATAATTGCAGCAACAACCAATACTCCAAGCGCTGCAATGATATACACGTCAATCTGCTTAACCGTTGTGATGCTTCCGAAAAGATAGCTAAATAAATCAACGCTAAAACCATGGGCAAAACTGATCAGCACAATTGCAAGAGCCAGGCTTCCTGAGAGAAAAATTGACAACGCAGACTCTCCAAAAATTCTCTTACTAATACGCAATCTCTCAATCGCAATTGAAGATATGACAGCCGAAGCAATGGCGGTAGTAAGAGGATTAATCTTTAAGAAAAGACCTATCGCGACTCCGGCCAATGAAACATGCGCCAATGTGTCTGCAATCAATGAATACCTGCGTAAAACGAGAAAGATACCGATGAGAGGAGCAATAAAAGCAATGATAATTCCTGCCTCAAAACCCCGCACCATGAAGCCGTATTGAAATAGATCTAACATTAGTGATGCATTCCCCCTTTCCCTATCAGCTCATGGAAATATGCTCCTTTGAGAAATTCCTCTGGATTACCATAATACTCAAGCGTTCTATTGATATAGCCCAATTCCGTTGCTTCATGAGCAACTACGTCAAGCTCGTGACTTACCAAAATAAGTGTTAAGTCTAGCTCCTTATTAAGTCTTCTGAGAAGCTCATAAAATTGTTTTTGCGTTTTCACATCAACCCCAACAGTCGGCTCGTCAAGAAAAATAACTTCCGGCTCTACAGCCAAAGCTCTTGCGATAAAGACACGCTGTTGCTGCCCGCCTGAGAGATCACTTATCTGCCGATCTTTATATTCGAGCATATCTACTTGCTTCAGAGCATGAAGTGTTTTTTCCTTATCTCCTTTTGTCGGAAAATGAAATAATCCGCGCTTCCCATACCTTCCCATAGCAACCATCTCCGCAACTGTTACTGGAAAATTCACTTCGATGTGGGTTTTTTGCGGAACATAACCGATTTTTGACCAGTCTTTAAAATCTTTTATATCCGTTCCAAACAATCTAATAGCTCCATCATTTGGTTTGAGGATCCCAAGCATTAACTTTAGAAGCGTTGACTTCCCACCACCATTCGGACCGATAATCCCTACGTAGTCGCCTTTGTGGATCTCCAGGGAAACATCCTTAATAACCTCTTCATTTACATAAGAAAAGCAAACCCTATTGAGGTGAATGATCGTATGAGAATGATCTAGTTGCTGCATTCGAGTGCTAATTGCAAATTCTTCAAATTATTTTCCATCACGGTAAAATAATTCTTTCCCTGCTTTCTATCATCATCTGAAATTCCTTCGATTGGGTCAAGTACCAAAGTTTTTGCACCCAATTCATGTGCGATAGTTTCAGACAATTTTGGACTAACCAGGCTCTCAAAGAAAATATATTTCACAGCATGCTGCTTTGCAAAATCAACAACATCTGCAAGCTTTTTCGAAGACGGTTCGCTATCGGGAGAAAGACCTGCAATCGCAACCTGACCCAATCCATAACGCTCCCCGAGATATCCAAACGCAGCGTGTGACGTAATAATATCTTTTTGCTTACAGTTGCTAAGACCGGCTTTATATTTGGCGTCAAGATCGTCCAGCTTCTGAGCAAGCCTTCTCTGGTTATCCTGATAATAAGCAGCATTTGTAGGGTCAACCTCTACATAACCTTCTGTAATCCTTTGCACTTCCTCTTTCGCAAGCTGAGGGTCAAGCCAGATATGAGGATCCCGCATTTTCTCTTCATTCTCGACTAATTCTTTAGTTAGTAGCCCTTCCGATACAACAATGACTTTAACCTTTTTTCCTTTAAGGTTAGTCTGCATCCTATCTCCCCACGCTTCAACAGCGCCATTGAGAACGAGCATATCGCCGCTTTCTATGCGAGCAACATCTTGAGCAGAGGGCTCAAAGTCATGAGGCTCAGATCCGGCTGGTGTAATGTTCTTCACATCTGCCCTATCTCCACCAATCTCAGAAGAAAAATAATAAACAGGATAAAAAGAAGCTGTCACCTGAAGTTTGTTATTCTTGGTGGGAGATTGAGAATTTTTATTAAAAAATAAAACTCCGCCAAAAGCCATTATAATTACAATGATTACTAATAAATATTTCTTCATAATTATTTTTGACAACTACTACAAGCTCCGAAAAATTCTAGCGCGTGACTCAGGACCTTAAAGCCCTTCTTTTTCTCTATATCTTTTTCAAGTCCGCTGATGTTGCAATCGGAGATATCCTGGATATCACCACACTTCAGACAAACCAAGTGGTGGTGATCAGTCTTTGCAGCCAGTTCATAGCGAAACTTTCCTTCTTGCAGCTGAATTTGCTTGGTAAGTCCACGCTCTGTAAACATATTTACGATACGAAAAACCGTCGCCTGATCCGCCTGAATATCATGCTTTCTAAGAAATTCAATTATCGTCGCGACATCAAGCGGCTTATCTGTTTTTTCAAGTAGTTCAAGAATCGCCAAGCGCGCCGGCGTTGCCTTGAGAGCTGCATCCCGAAGTTCCATCTTACAATCATGCTGTATTGATGCTTGAATCATACACTGAGTATATGCAATTAACTTGCATCTGTCAAGGGGATAACTACTATCGCAATCCCACCATTACCAGGATAGTTGTGGGCTTTATAGAGTGAGCTTGGTAAGCGTTATATAAACTGACATTGCCACCGATAATCGGGACATTAAATTCTTTACATCTCGCAGTCAAAGCTTCAATCGTCTGGGCGAAAGCCCCCATCGAATCCTTGGGGTGACCAAAGTTTAAACAATTCGTAATCCCTAATGGCACTGCTTTATACTGCCTCATTCTCTTTAGACACTTGTCAAACGAGAATTCTATTCCCTTTATCGGATTATTATTTGCCCTGCCCTCATCTGAACTCCACGCGATAACCAGCTCTTTCCCAATTTCTGGCAAATCTAAAACCGCGTATTTTCCTGGTTGATCGGGTCCCTTTATTGTCCTCGTCCCCACCATCCAATCATACTGATGCCAAATTTCTTTTTGTACGTCTTTGCTCCCCGCAACATAGTCCGTCTTTTGTTCTATCCAATTTTTTAACTCCCAATCTTGATGCGCATCAGGCAAAACTTGGTCAAAGTCCATTGCCAATGTCACATTTTTGCTTTTCTTATCATCATAGACAATAGTATACTTCCCGTCATTCGTGACCTGGCCAATAACACATGCTTCCAAATCCCAATGTTGGAATAATTTCAAGATCTTATCTCTATGCTGTTTCTTGCCGACAATAAGCATCCTCTCCTGTGACTCTGAAAGCAACAGCTCAACAGGCGACATATTGCGAGACTTGGTCGGAACTTTATTGAGATATACCTTCGTTCCCAATTTCAGTCCTGTTTTTTTCGATCCACGCAAGGCAACTTCCGTTGTTGAACACAGTAAGCCTGCAGCACCCATATCCTGCATCCCCTCTATCCAGTCGGTTTCCGCGAGCTCACAGCATGCTTCCAGAAGCAATTTTTCCAAAAAAGGATCCTCATCCTGCACTGTTTTCTCGTCCAATACTTCCAGGTTTGCCGATGCCATCTGCGCACCACCCACTCCGTCCTTCCCCGTCCTCGCCCCGACATAAATCAAATCGGCACCGGGTGTTAATGCGTGTCCGTAAATAATATTTTTCTTCTTAACCAAACCAAAAGCTGCCACATTCACCAAGCAATTATTGTTGTACGTTTTATCAAAATAAATATCTCCTCCCACCGTCGGCACACCTATACAATTACCATAATCAGCAATCCCCCTTACTGCTTCTCGTAATATTTTTTTTGATTTTGCATCTTCTCCGAATCTCAAAAAGTTTAAAAGCCCAATCGGCCTTGCTCCCATGGTAAAAATGTCCCGCAGAATACCCCCAACCCCTGTGGCTGCGCCATGATAGGGCTTGATAAAACTCGGATGGTTATGGCTCTCGATTCTGGTAGCAAGCGCCCAGCCCTTACCCAGATCAAGAATGCCGGCATTCTCACCGGGCCCTTGAATAACATACTTTCCTTTTGTTGGAAGCTGAGACAGGTACTTTTTGGTACTGGCATAACTCGTATGCTCACTACTCATCGCCTCTGCCAAAATTTTTACAATTGATTTATTGTGTGACATATTTTTCAATCGCTTGCATGAAATATTTTCCATCAGGTGTCCGTTCAGGATGAGGCATCATGCCAAAAATAGTTCCTTCCTTATTGCTCACCCCTGCAATATCTTCAGAGGAACCATTGGGGTTAAATCCTTTATATTTCAA
>JAHFKE010000088.1 GCA_023245515.1 Candidatus Levyibacteriota bacterium | reverse complement strand
CCACGAGGGAATTTGGGACAAATCAACCCAAAATTGCTACGAAATTAAGGGCAAGACGCTCGGAATCATAGGCTATGGCAATATAGGCTCACAGGTAGGAATACTGGCAGAAGCCTTAGGTATGAAGGTACTTTTTTACGATATCACAGACAAACCTGTCTTTGGGAATGCGGAGAAATCCAAAAATATGCAATCTCTACTCAAAAAGTCCGATATTGTGACTATCCATGTAGACGGAAATCCCAAGAATAAGAATCTGATAGGTGAAAATGAGTTCAAAATCATGAAAAAAGGAACTTTATTTCTCAATGCCAGCCGTGGATTTGTCGTAGACATCCCCCCATTGGTGAAGTATCTCAAAAAAGGTCACATACTCGGAGCTGCTATCGATGTCTTTCCCAAAGAACCCCGAGGCAACGATGAACCTCTCGTCTCAGAATTACAACATCTTCCCAATATCATCCTCACTCCCCATATAGGAGGAGCAAGTATCGAGGGACAGCGCAACATAGCTAATTTCGTACCTAACAAGATTATCGACTATATTAATACAGGCAACACCTATCTGAGCGTTAATATTCCCAATATCCAGCTTCCACAGCAGCAAAATGCCCACAGGCTACTCCACCTGCACAAAAATGTCCCCGGTATTATGGCCAAAATTAATAATATCTTTGCGCAGCATGACATGAACATAGTGGGACAGTATCTGAAAACGGACGGAGATATAGGCTACGTCATCACCGATGTAGATAGAAAATATGACACAAAAATTCTTGATATACTCAAGGGGGTACCTAATACGATACGATTCAGAACACTATACTAGACGTAAGTCTCAAACAAACATGAAAAACGTATATTTCACCGTTGGCCCATCACAACTCTACCCAACAGTAGCTAAGCACGTCTCAACTGCCATTAAGCAGGATATTCCTTCACTCAATCATCGAGGTAAAGAATTTAAAGAGATATACCGTCATGCATCCGAGATGCTTAGAAAATTGATGAATATTCCGCAAGGTCATCATATCTTTTTGGTAGCCAGTGGCCATGAGGGCATGGAGAGAATACTGATGAACACGGTTCATAAGCACAGCTTTCACCTCGTAGGAGGAGCTTTCTCGGAAAAATTCTATAATCAGGCACTTGCTCTAGGCAAGAAGCCCGAGAAAATCGAGGTAAAACCAGGAGCCGGCCTTGATTTCTCCAAAATAAAAATACCCAAACGCGCAGAAGTGATTTGCATCACCCAAAACGAAACAAGTACCGGAGTCGCAATCAGCATGAACGATATCTACGCCCTCAAGAAAGAAACACCCCAAGTTCTTATCGCCATAGATATAGTCTCATCCGTACCCTACGTAACTATCGATTTCAAACACATTGATATGGCATTTTTCTCAGTACAGAAAGGGTTTGGCCTCCCGTCGGGACTCGGCATACTCATTGCTAATAATAAAGCACATAAAAAGACGAAATTACTCGCAAGTAAAAAGATGCCAATCGGAGGCTACCATGACTTTCTTAGCCTACATGAGGCTGCCCTCACCAGCCAAACTCCTGAAACGCCCAATATCCTCAATGTTTATCTTCTGGAGAAAGTTGTAGAGGATCTTCTCGATCACGGAGTAGTAAAGATGAGAAAAGAAACCGAGGAGAAAGCAAAACTATTATATGACTACTTTGATAAGCATCCGCGATACCAGCCCTTTGTTGTGAAGGAACATCGTTCTCCAACGACAATCGTCATTAATACAAAGGGCGATACTGACAAGATTGTCACCAAGCTTGCAAAGAAAGGCTATATAGTCGGCAAGGGCTATGGTAAGAGAAAAGATGATCAGATTAGAATCGGCAATTTTCCGGCACACACCCTACAACAGGTAAAAGGTCTTATTGCCAGTTTCTAAGACGCCATAAAATAATGGAAAAGCTAAAAAAACTTAAAGAACAATCTAAGCTTTCTTATGGCATCCTCATCGGCTCCAGCATCGCTTTTCTTATCCTGATGCCAACCGTATTTCTCCTCCTTGTGGGCATGGGAATAGATGCCTATACCCACAAAAGCCCTCTCTTTACCCTCTCAGGTGCGATAGTGGGCTTTCTTTCGAGCTTCTACAACATCTACCGCCTCCTGAAGAGACTAACCCAATAAACTCTTTGTTAATTGTTAATTGTTAATTGTTATGCTACTATATTCCCATGTCTAGCGAAGCAAAAGTATTAGCAGGAATCAGTGTCGCAACTCTGGTAATTGTCGTCGGTGCAGCCTTCATGTTCGGAGGGAAGACGTCACCTGAGAAAGTCCAGCCAGTATCTGCTGAAATGCAGAAGATGCTCATTCGTGAGGACAGCCACAAAAAGGGAGCAACTAAGGGCAAAGTCACTGTTGTCGAATTTGGCGACTTCCAATGTCCTGCATGCGGCAGTGCCCACCCTATCGTTAAAGAGCTCACCGAAGTATATAAAGACCAGGTGACATTTGTTTTCCGCGAATTTCCTCTCCCAATGCATAAAAACGCAAAAGTCGCAGCCCTAGCAGCAGAAGCAGCCGGAGCACAGGGGAAATTCTTTGAGATGCATGATATGCTCTTCGAAACACAGCAAGCCTGGTCAGAAAAAGATAATGCCGAAGATATCTTTGTCCAGTATGGACAAAAGCTGAAGCTTGATATAGACAAATTCAAAGCTGACATGAAAGATCCAAAATTGGAAGATAAAATACAGAAGGATATGGCTGATGGAAACGGAGTAGGAGTCAATGCTACTCCTACATTTTATATAAACGGCGTACAACAATCAGGAGGACTACCATACGAAGAGTTCAAGACCAAAATTGATACTGCTCTTAAAGAGGCTAAGTAACTCTAATCAAATCTTCGGATAACATCTCCCCGACAGGATCATCAATCCTTCTATTTAAGTCCTGTACTAACACTCCTGCATACGGTAAACCAACCATCTTGCCCCTTTTGCCGGGAAGATCAAGCACAGCTTGCACATCCCTCATCTCATCAGGCGGTAAATCTTTCACCTGGCTCTCATGGAGCAAGTATGCCTCGTCTCGAACTAATTTATCTTCAGCAGAAACGAAAAATGTGTGCGTAGGCAGGATTAGGGATCCATGCTTATCCCGCATATGCACAGTGTCCATACTATAAAAGGGGAGACGTCCACTCATTGCTCTCCTTGCTATTCTGTTGGCAGCAGAATGATCCGGATGAGGATCAAGATGATGCGTTGCTATAACAAAATCAGGCTTAACCACGTCCAATAAACCTGCAAAAGACTCTGATGCATCATCCTCGTGACGCTGCAACTCACCATCGGGGTAGACTAAGGTCGTAAACATTGCCGCACCTGACTTAATCCCAGAATCAACACCCTCCCGCCTCCTTTGGGCAGCGAGTTGTTCCTGAGTGAAATTCCGCATCTTTCGACCACCCCCATCAGTAAAAGATACAAGAATGATACCTACGCCTTTTCGCGCCAAAGCTACATTAAGCCCCTCAGCCAAAGCCTCATCATCAGGATGTGCTAGAGCAAAAACAGCCTTTTTTTCCGCAGCAAGCGCCTGCTCATCCAAGACAGCATGGAAACTCCCCTCTGAGGATAAAATTCTATGATCTATTTTTGGTATTTCAGCCATAATTTTAGAACAATCTTCTTTCTCGATAACATTTTAAGATCTTATAGTATTTTAACATATTCATAAACCGTTTGCAAATATTCGGGCAAGTATTTTGCTATAATGAGTTTTATGAAAGTTGCAGTCGGCTCCCAAAATCCTACCAAAATCAATGCGGTAAAAGCAGCCTTTGAAAAAATGTTTCCTGATCAAACATGGATCGTCCAGGGCGCTGATGTTGCCTCAGGAGTTTCCGATCAGCCAATGAGTACCAAGGAGAGTATACGTGGAGCAAAGAACCGGGCCAAAAGATCCATGCGGGCGCTAAAAGCTGATTTTGGCGTAGGACTTGAAGGCGGGCTCCATAAGATAGGCAAAGACTGGTTCGATACGGGATGGATAGTGGTGATAAATAAAAAGGGCGAACAGGGGATAGGCTCATCCATCTGGATGAAGTCTCCTGAAAAAATGATGGAACATGTTTTTAAAGGTATTGAACTTGGCTTTGTGGACGATCTTATCTTTGATAAGAAGAATTCCAAGCACGCAGAAGGACATTTCGGCCTTATGACCCAGAACGCACTAACAAGAACTTCAGCATACACTGACGGTGTCATATCCGCCCTCACGCGCTTCGTCCACCCCCACCTCTATAATTAAGAACTAGAATCTAGAATTAAGAATTAAGGGACAATGCTAGACGTGTATCTGCACGAGGAAACCCAATGCTTGCTTCTTAATTCTTGCTTCTTACTTCTATACTCTAATTACTTTGAGCTGCGGCGGATGAGTTTTGCGGTGCTGACAATTTCAAGAACCTGACCGTCTCTGGTCTCAATTGATGTAGCACCTGTCTGATCCTTATAATCCTGGACTAGATCAGAGAGTGTTTTATTCTTCTCGTTGAGATCAAAGCGGAGATCTTTTACTTTCTGCTCAAGCAGTGCGACAGATGGCTGCTTCGTAATTTGCTGCTTAACCTGAGACTTAGCCTTCGTGACTTCTTTTACCTTTTCGAGATGCTCACGGTA
>JAHFKE010000087.1 GCA_023245515.1 Candidatus Levyibacteriota bacterium | reverse complement strand
ATCACCCACGTTATCTCCTCTGATGCCGCCAACGATAATGTTGATGAATGAGTTATTGACTTGAAGCTGCAAGTGACTGCTCCCCCTTTCTATAGCCAAGAAGTGCCAAAAGCGGTGAAGTCATCATCGTTGTTGCCAGTGCCATAATCACAAGCATAGCAAAAATCGTCGGCGAAAGTACGCCAAGCTCAAGACCAATATTCAGGACGATCAACCCCACCAGACCCCGCATGTTCATAAGGAGTCCGACCCCAAGAGAATCTTTCCAGGAATTTCCCACCAGACGTGATGAGAAAAATCCACCTAAAATTTTGCCCATGCAAGCCACAACAAAAACCAAAAGACAAATCAGCCATAGATAAGAGCCGTTAATAAGCCCCACCTGCGTCCTCAAGCCACTCAGAACAAAGAAGATCGGCAGAAGTACAACAGTATTTATTCTATCCAGACCTGTTATGCTCCTGATAAATTCACTACGGCTGGGCAAGATCACTCCCAAAAGAAATGCTCCAAAAATAGCATGAATACCGATGGCATTTGTCGTGTAAGACGAGATCAAAAGCAGGATAAAGCAGCATATCAAAAAGACCCGATTTGACGATATACGCTTTTCCAGAGAAAGGAGAATGGGATGAACAACAAAAATCATTCCAATGATAAAGGAAACAGTTAATCCAACAGTACCCACAGCAGGATATATGCCTTTTGCGGTAGAGACAGCGATAACAAGCGAGAGAAGACACCATGCAATCACATCGTCAACAGCAGCACTTGTTAAAGCAAGCACGCCTATGCCCGTAGTCAACATCTGCTTTTCATGCAATAAGCGGGCTAGAACAGGAAAGGCCGTGATAGCCATAACCACCCCAAGAATGAGTGCGAATGACGCTTGCGTAGCATTGTCTCCCGCCAAATTAGGATACAATAACAGGCCGAGCAGAAGACCAAAGACAAGAGGAAGAGCTATTCCGCTCAGAGATACAAAAATAGCCTTTCGGCTTTGATGTGACATGATTTTTTTATCCAGACTTGCTCCGAGAGAGAACATATAAATAATCAGCCCCAATTCTCCGAGTGTTTGAAGGATGGGAAGAGTAGTAATAGGAAAGAGTGCAGCTTTGATCTGAGGCAAGACTGCTCCGAGCAGAGACGGTCCGAGAAAAATTCCCGCAATAATTTCCCCAATCACCCGCGGCTGACCTAACCTCTGACAGATATATCCAAAAATTTGTGCAGCAACTAAAATGACGATTAATTCTAGGAGTATTTGCCCAATAAGCATACCACTAGGATCATAACAAATCCTACATATATTGGAAATACTGCGTTACAAGAGGAGGTTACTTCGCCGCTTCGCTTCCAATCGTTACCGCTACATCCTCAACTGATGTCTTTGAAAGTTTTGAGACTTTATCAAGAGTATACGATTTCCCCAACTCCTCTTCGAGCTTCTTTATATATTCTGTGCTCACACCCTCTTTAGCAGCAACTTGAGTTTTAACATGATCACTTGTGTCGGCATTGCCCAATGTATCGACCTTAAAACCAGCCGCAACCAATCCTGCCTTTAGCTTCGCAGCTTCTCCCTTGATCCCACTGCCGTTCAAAATTCTAATCGTGTATTGTGACAAGTCAACTTCTTTTACCGTGACTTCAGGCTCTTTCGTTGGCGTAGGGATGGCGGTTGGCGTAGGCTTTGGCATAAATCTTGCTAAATCAATCTTGTTTTTTAGCGCATAATCAACACCATACATACTCGCCAAACCCAACACGAACGAAGCAAGAGCTACAACAAGAAAATGGACTAGATACTTGGGTCTTTTTTTGTGTGTCCTGTCGGAGCCGCGTACAGCTTTATCTCCGCTATAAAAAGCTGAAGGCATAGCTCTTTCCTTCTCATCCTCTTTGCCTTCGGAAGTGACTTTCTCGCCATCGACACCCTCGCTCTTTACTAGTTCTGCATCCTCGTTTACCTGAGGACTTACTTCTTTAGCCTCTTCTTCCACCTTTTCTTTTTTTATCTCTGCTACAGGCTCTTTTTCCTTTTCAGCTTTCACCTCCGAAGAAGACTCCCTTATTTCTTGATCTTCAGGTGTTTTTGTCAGAGATGATACGTCCTCATCCTGAGCATGCAGAAGCTCTCTGATCGCCTCAGGGGATAGTGTGATAGGCTCAGACTCTACCTTTTCTACTTTTTTAACTTCCTCGATTTTTTCTCTCTGCTCTATCTTTTCAGGCTCCTTGACCCTCTCCACCTTTTCAATCTTCTTTGAAGCTGCTTCCGGCTCGGGGGTGGATTTTTTACCAAAACTTACTGACTTTGCTCTTTTCTTCGTCTGCATCGAAATTACCTCTTCTTCATTTTAAGGACATTCCAGCCACTTTGTCAAATATAACATATGTCATTCTGAGCAAAGTGAAGAGTCTATTCTCATTTAAGATAGTGCTTTGCTAGATCACGAAAAAGAAAATAAACAAGATTAGCAAAAAGTCCGAGGAGAATTGCCAGACCAAGAAGCTCTACAGTCGTAAAAACATGAATGATCGAGACAACTACCGCTTGAGGAGTCGTGAAAACATCCCATGAATTTAATCTATCGACTCTTCCGAACACCATCCCCAGACCAATAAGAAAATTAATGACAACAATAAGGGTAGTCGTATGCCTCTTTATACGCCTGGACTTTCTCAAAAGCCTTTCAAAAGGATAAAGAGCAAAAATGAAAGCTGCCAGCCCAACAAATTCCAATATAAAATACTGGATCAGAAGTACGAGCTTGCCAACCATATCCACGATATCCCATTGCTCCAACATGTGTAGCGTATCAGTAATCACATAGATACTATTTGGAAGATAAAGGATCCATAGAATGAAAAAGATACCTTTTAGTATCTTATTACGAAAAGCAAAAAATAAAGCTGCGAACAAGACCGGCAAGAGTGCTAAGTAAAGATTGAATGCAATCCATGAAATATTGTAATAAAAAACATCCATACAATAAGTGTAGCACCACACACTGGGAAGTAGGAAGTAGGGTAAAGAGACCAGACAAGGGCAAGGGGGTTAGTATTTGTTCATTGGATTATTTGTTGATTAGTTGATTTTTAATAAGTATAATAACTTCTATGCTTATCGTTACCGGTTCTATCGCTTACGACTACATAATGGATTATCCTGATAAGTTTGCGGATCACATTCTTCCCGACCAGATTCACAATATCAACCTTTCATTCATCGTCAAGACTTTTGCCGAGCGGCGTGGTGGCACGGCAGGGAACGCTGCTTATAGCCTGGCGCTTCTCGACACCCCTCATGTACTATTTTCCACAGCGGGTAAAGACTTCGAAGAATATAAAGAATACTTCATTCGCATAGGAGCTGATACAAAACACATTAAAATATACAAAGACACCTATACCTCAACGGGCTTTGCCATGACCGATAAGTCCAACAATCAGATTTGGGGATTCTTCTATGGAGCAGGAGAATATACTGACAAGCTGGATCTGAAAAAAGTAGCAGGCAAAAAAGATATTGTTCTCATTGGTCCTCAGGGGGCCAAGGGGTCTCTCTCTTTCGTGAGTCAATGCATCAGGCTGGGAATACCCTATATGTTCGACCCTGGCTTTATTCTCACACAGGTAAGCGACGAAGAACTCACACGTGGAGTGAAGCACGCAACGTATCTTATCGGTAACGACTATGAAATTAACCTTATTAAAACCCGCGTCAAGAACTATGAGGACATAGTAAAAAATAAAACCGTCATCACCACCTTGGGAGCCAAAGGCGCCCTCATCAATTCGGGTGATCAAACAATCGTGGTCAAAACAGCAAGGCCCGATAAGATAATTGACCCAACAGGAGCGGGCGATGCATGGCGATCGGGATTCTTCGCAGGACTTCACAGAAATTTTGATCTACAAACGTGTGGACAAATGGGAGCAATCACCTCTTCATTTGCCATTGAAGAATACGGGACGCAAGAGCACGCATTCACAAAAAGCCAGTTTACAAAACGATACAAAGAAACGTATAATCAAACTCTTGTACTCTAAGGGGTAAGCGGAAAGCGTAAAGAAAAATACTTTACCTTTTACCTTTAACGCTTTACCCTAATAAATATGGCTAATAAAATTAATTACGATGTAAAAGACCTAAAACTTGCTGCTGAAGGCAAGCTTAAAATTGAGTGGGCCGGCAAACAGATGCAAGTGCTTAAGAAGATAGAAGCACGCTTCGTGAAAGAAAAGCCTTTCAAAGGACTGACTGTCGCTGCATGTCTCCACGTAACAAGTGAGACAGCCAACCTACTCATTGCTCTGAAAGCAGGAGGAGCCAACGTTGTAGCAAATGCTTCCAATCCCCTCTCAACGCAAGATAGCGTAGCAGCATCTCTTGTAAAAGATTACGACATTCCCACCTTTGCGATAAAAGGTGAAGATAATAAGACATATTTCAAACATCTTAATGCGGTTCTGGATTATAATCCACAAATAACACTAGACGATGGCGGCGACCTTATCTATGCACTCCACACCAAGCGTAAAGACCAGCTCAGAGAACTCATTGGCTCATCTGAAGAAACAACAACAGGCGTCATCCGTCTTAAAGCTATGGAAAAAGAAGGTGCATTAAAGTTACCCGTTATCGCCGTTAACGACTCAGACACCAAGCATCTGTTTGATAACCGCTACGGTACA
>JAHFKE010000023.1 GCA_023245515.1 Candidatus Levyibacteriota bacterium | reverse complement strand
TTTTATCTTCATCCTACCCACAAGGTCTTTCATGAAAGTCACGTCACGCTGCTCATCATAGATAAAATACATCTGTCCAAGATCAGGATCGCTCGAGTGAGCAGTATAGAGCGGACTCTTTACGACAAGAACCCCCTCCTCCCTATGCTTTCCTATCAGATTTACCATATCAAGATGAGGAACTATGTCCACCATGGCTCTGGCATGCTCTATAAGTCTTTTTATCTGACCTGCATCAACTCCATATTCCTCACACAAAAACTCTGCAGCCGCCTTGGCAAGATGTCCGCAACCTATTAAACCATTACGCGTATGCTTATCAGGATCAGAGTGATTATCAGTATGCATACCAAACCTCTCTCCTGACGCCACAATTGCCCCATAGACAGCATCAAAACACTGCTCAGCACCAAGTCCCAGTTTTTTCTTCTTACTCACAGCCAGAAGCGCCATGACGTATCCACAGTCACCTCCCGGACGGGCAATCATACCAGTCGCTTGATCAGGAAGATATCTACCATCAACACACTTCCTACCCTTTTTTGCAGGGGTGACGTTTTCGCGTATATATTCTCTCGTTTTCTGAAGCTCAACGTTCTCTTGATCTGGGATATTTTGTGCCTGCATAGAAGATTATTATATCACAAGAGGCTTAGGGGATTTTATGCTGACTCTTTCCTTTTTCTCCCCACGTGATTGATTCACCCTTAAGATATGTGACAACGATAAGAACTGCTGTAAAGATCAAAAAACGCGGAGCAAAGCCATAGAGTGTATCACTGACAGAATGCGAAGTCTTGTCTATATCGAGAAAAGAATAAACACAAACACCCATATAAGCTAGAACGATTAACCAGCCCTGCCAAGTAGCAGGATGCCATCCGTATCCTGATTTGTGCGCTTTAAACCAATAGCTAACTTTCATTCTAAATTAAGTATAGCAGGTGAAAAATAGTTTTCAACGAAGAAATATATGTTCTATTTGTCAGACCTAAAGAGATGCTTTCAGAAAATCATTACTGGTTCTCCGAAAAATTACACCCCCCAGCGCCCCAACTAGAAGCCTATTTGATACCACATCCCCTACTATTTCATCTACAGAGCGAACATCGCCAATAAGCGCAGAGGGATCATTTGCTATGACTGAGGCAACCTCTCTGCGTGTAAATACTTCACTTACAGGCCTGGAGGTGCTGATAACCCCACCGCCTTGCGGATCTATAAAACCGGTTGGTATACGGAGGCTCTGTTCTTCTCCATTAAAAAATGCCGCACCTTCCACTATGCCCTTCTTAACCACAGGGGGCTGATCTGGCGAACCAAGATTATCCTCCCCTTCCACAAAATAAATAGCCTCTCCTATAGTCAGACCCCTACGATAGACGGAACGCTCCTTCTTATTCATCAGAAGATTTTAACAGAAGAAGAGTTGGGAGTCAAAATACTCTAAGATATATTTGAGGGAAATTCTTTTGGGTGGGCGCACTTGGACTCGAACCAAGGACCTTTACATTATCAGTGTAACGCTCTAACCATCTGAGCTATGCGCCCTCATGTAACAATTAACTTTTTACCTTTAACAATCAACTTATTCTGCTAATCATTAACTGTCATGAATTGTATTTTACCAAAAAATGAGGTCATCGCCAAGGAGAAGGTTTTTAAGCAGCTTCTTAAGAATCTTTAACGTCGTCTTTTTGAAATATCGTCACAACCTTCTTTTTTGCTTTATGTATCACCTGTGCGGTTTTAAAGCCTTTGTCGATATTCAGATCCACCTGCTTTTCACTATAACCGGTATAGTCTGCGTCCTTTCGCTCTATCTTATTACTCGCTGATGCCTCACTATTCTTTTCCATAATGCCTTATTTTTTCTTCGGACCAGACAATTTTTCAATAGCAACTCCGCCGCCACCTACAATAACACTTCCCACAAAAATTGTTGCACCGACTGGTTCAGCAAGCATAGTGATGAGTCCAAGAATTGCACCAATAATCCCGGATCTTTTGAAAAAATCCCCTGTTTTCTCTCCGAAATTTCTGCCTTGTTCAGGATTTGCCATATTTTTATGCAGCCTTTACCTTAGGGCTGCCTTTAGCCACAAATAAATTTCTCGTCCTAGAAAAAATCGTGCCTTCGCGCTTCAATCCCGATTCTGACTGCTGCGCCTTTTCATTTTTTCGGTTTACTTTATTAATAGCATATACCTGTCCTACGTCAATCCCTGCCGCAACAAGTGCAGGCCCAGCAAGAACAGGAACAAATACGGCTACGCCAATTGATCCTGCCAAGGTCAGTTTATTAAAATTCTTATATAATTCAAGCTTCGTGCTTCTTACTTCCTGCTTCTCTCTCATACCTTCTCCTAGTCTATAAGCTATTTGCTATACGCCATTAGCTATCTTGTTGAGGCACGAAGGGGAATCGAACCCCTGCATAAAGGTTTTGCAGACCCCTGCGTTACCACTTCGCCACCGTGCCAGGTACCAGCCGGTACCTGGCTACCAGATATAGTATTGTATCTGGTGCCGCATACCTACTGCCCATAATCTTACCACACCCTAGCCTCGGTAGCAAGTTTTTGAGGCTAACCATCACGAGGCAGTGGCAAGTTGACGAGCTTTAAGACCATGGAAGCGTACGGGAGAAAGCAATAAAAAGCAGAAGCCCAAAAGCAGCTATTAAGACAGCAAATAGAAGCCTTTTATTCTGTTTTTGTAAAGCATCGAAATTATTTTCTGCCATACCTAATTAATGCTCAACTGAGAGAATATGTCAAGCATAGACAAACAAGACTTCCCTTACCTATACTATAAAGAGCATGGACATTCTCATTGCCCTTATTCTTTTTTTCCTTTCTTCATTGTATGTTGTTTTCCTTGACCACCTAGCTTCAGCTCCAATTGTCTTACAGAAAGCCCTCGTGGTGCCTGTCACCCTTCTTCTGATCGGAACGTATCGCTCAGCAAGAAATTCCTGGCAAATATTTACCAACCCTTATGACAAGTGGTTCTTTTTGGTTGGAGGAACTATCTTTGTGCAATTAGTTGTTATCTCAACAGGAAATATCCATAGTCCCTTTTTTGCCCTCATCCATCTCTTCATGATAGGCGTAAGCTTCATCTTCAGCTTCCCCATCGCGATGCTCTTTTTACTTATTTCCTTTATCATCATTTTTATAGATATATCCCTCTATCAGAGCATTGCTGCAATACTCCTTGAAGATCCTACTACGATCGTTTTGCAAGTTATATCTTTGATCTCCATCATTCCTCTTTCGTACATAGTTGCCCAGCAGTACCACGCAAAAGATATTCTCTCGAGACGTCTTAAAAAAAGACTGGCAACGGATGATGCTATATTCAGCAATCTCAATGAGATGGTAATCATCACTGATTCTGAATTTTTTATTATTTCAGTCAATGATGCGGCAGCTCGGATGCTTCAGCAATCACGCTCAGAATTATTGGAAAAATTACTCTTTAATGTCCTTCTCCTCAAAAACCAGAATAACAAATTATTGACAAAAGAGACATTCTTCCCTGAAGGAAAAGTGGATAAATTTATTGGGGAATTCACTCTTATGAGATCCCCTATTCCACAAAAACAGATCACGATACAAGCACAACCAATCACGCGCCCTGATGATGCAAAGGCAATAACTGAGATTAGCTTTATCATCAGTTATGTTAATGCCTCTACCGAGAGCTCTACAACTGTGACGCGTGACAGAGCGAGAGCAAGGTATGATGCGCTGATGCAAAGAATAAAAAAACAATTGGGTAAAATTGAAGAAAAGAAAACGAAAGAAAACCTACTCCTCCTTGAGAAGATTGAAAAAGACATTTATATTTTGCCACTGATAAAAACATATGCTGAGAAACATGAAGCGGGGCCAATTGACCTTGCCCAGTTATGCAAGCAGATCGTTACACTCAATGAAGACTTTGCGAAAAGATGGGATGTCGCTATCAATTTTGCGCTTCCTAATTTTGGCGAAAAAGATATTGCCCCTCTAACAGTTAAGAATTATCCGGTCAAACCTGAACAACTAACCGGACCCTTCTTTACTGTGAGTTGTGACGTCAGACAAATAGAGTTCGCGATTCAAAAACTTCTTGATATCGCCATTCTCCTTGCTTCCAATGAAACGACTCCTCATGTTACTCTTAATGTGGAACGAGCGGAACAAGAATCGGTACTTGTCCACATCGCTGGTAGTTGCCCCCTACTCAAAGAAGAGGAGCTAAAAGCAATACTAATACCCTACTATGACACGCTTAATAACAAAACAAATCTCCAGATAGGATCAGGCTTAGAAGGATTTATCGTCAAGCAGATAACAGAAACATTATCGCTGCCACTTGCCATGAAGTATGATGAGGATAAATCAGAAGCCGTCTTTGCCCTACGCATCCCCAAGAAGTCATAAAAATAGACACAAAAAAACCCCGCCTAGCGGGGTTACTTTGCATTGAAAATACACTCCGAATCCTTAAGGACTCAATCAAGATGTGGTAGGAAGGCGAGATTAGATTCATTATGTTCTAAGTGTCCTACTTCACTCTGCAAGCAGAATTGATAGAAAGTCCGGAAAACCGGTTGGCGAACATAATCAGGAGCCAATCACTTCCCCTGTTGCCATACATTTCCCTCTTTAATCCAGTCCGAAAACTGTATCAAATAAGTTCTTTGTCTTCCCCTTCCCCTTTACAGATTTTCGCTGACGCCTTACAGAAATCAGAGAATTTTATAAAAAGAAAGGAGGTGATCCATCCCCAGCTTCGGCTAGGGATACCTTGTTACGACTTAAGCTTCATCGCCAAGCTTGGCTTCTCACATCAAAAGATATGATTCAGCCACTCCCGACTTTGCTGCCTTGACGGGCGGTGTGTACAAGACCCGAGAACGTATTCACCGCGGCCTGCTGATCCGCGATTACTACTGATTCCTCCTTCATGGGGGCGGGTTGCAGCCCCCAATCTGAACTGAGGCGAAATTTAAGAGATTTGCTTGCTATTGCTAGCTTGCGGCTCATTGTTTTTCGCCATTGTAGGGTGTGTGTAACCCAGGGCATAAGGACCATGCTGACTTGACGTCTTCCCTTCCTTCCTCCCCGATAGAATCGGGGCTGTCTCTAATGAATATGTAACATTAGACAGGGGTTGCGCTCGTTTCCCCACTTAAGGGAACACCTCACGGCACGAGCTGACGACAGCCATGCAGCACCTGTACTAGCCTCCTTGCGGATTTGCTCGCTTTCACGAGCATGGAACTCTAGTATGTCAAGCCCTGGTAAGGTTTTTTGCTTTGTCTCAAATTAAACCACACGCTCCACCAGTTGTGCGGGTCCCCGTCAATTCCTTTGAGTTTTAGCCTTGCGGCCGTACTCCCCAGGCGGTCCGCTTAACGCGTTAGCTTATACCCCCACTCGCAAAAAACACAAAACTTATCTTATGTTCTTAGCGAGTGAGAGTTAGCGGACATCGTTTACGGCTAGGACTACACAGGTATCTAATCTGTTTCGCTACCCTAGCTTTCGTGCCTCAGCGTCAGGAAAAATACAGAAGCCTGCCTTCGCCCTTGGTGTTCCAGTTAATATCAACGCATTTCACTGCTACACTAACTGTTCCAGCTTCCTTATCAATCCTCAATTCCATGAGTATCCTCACCACTTCCGAGGGTAAGCCTCGGTCTTTAAGTGAAGACTTTATGGAACGCCTACGCACACTTTACGCCCAATAAATCCGGATAACGCTTGCCCCCTACGTATTACCGAGACTTCTGGCACGTAGTTAGTAGGGGCTTATTCTCTAAGCTGTGAACGGCTTAGTAAAAGGAGTTTACGACCCTAAGGCCTTCATCCTCCACGCGGCGTCGCTGCGTCAGACTTTCGTCCATTGCGCAATATTCCTGGTTGCTGCCATCCGTAGATGTACTGCCCGTGTCTCAGTGCAGTTGTGGCTGATCGACCTCTCAGTCCAGCTACCCGTCATCGCCTTGGTGGGCATTTACCCCGCCAACTAGCTGATAGGACGCAGGCTCCTCCCTCGGCGGACCGTTAAGTCCTTTACTCTTACGAGAACTATGGAGAATTACCCCCTCTTTCGAGGGGCTATGCTCCACCCAGGGGTAGATTCCTACGCGTTACTCACCCGTCTGCCACTAGAGTATTGCTACTCTCGTTCGACTTGCATGCCTAAGGCACGCCGCCAGCGTTTATCCTGAGCCAGGATCAAACTCTCAAAAAAATTAAAGAAATCCTAAGATTTCTAAAATCCTGTGTCAGGTTTCTTTTTCTGCTTCAACTTGCGTTGAAATAAAGGAAAAACCTGATAAAAATTCCTACCACATCTTGATTGTCCAACATTTATGCCTTACACAAAAATGCTGAATTTGTTTCTGAATCCAGCCGCCTACTAAACGACCGAAGTCAGATATAAAGTGTATCTTCAATTTTCAAAGATCTGAAGTGTAAAGTCATAAAACTTTACTCATCCAACAAACTTCCTACTGAGGGATGAAGAACGTGAACGTCTTGAAACAAAAAAACCCCGCCAAAGGCGAGGCTACCTCGTTTGACAAAGACTTCACATACCGTCTAATCATTATAGTGTATTTTCTGATCCTGTCAATGCGCGAAATTTGCCCGGATTTTCCTCCTTTACGGATTAAGTAGAGGCTGATAGAATGTACATGAACCAATGGCAGAACGGTTAACATACGCACCCACCCTACCCACCACATCCCAAGAGCTTTACGCGCAATTTAAAGATCATCCAAATCTTCCAGAATTTGAAATTGTAACAGGCAACGGTAATATACCTCTGGCTGAGGAAGTGGGAGCACTTCTTGATAAACCTGTGTACAAAGCAGTAAAGGGCTATTTTGCCGATGGAGCACCTATTGTTCAAATACCTCAAAGTGTCAGAAGGAAAGATGTTTTCATTATGCAATCAGAGGCTCCAAACCCTACGCTTGCAGCCCTAGAACTTGAAGATATTGTTGATGCAGCACGTAGAGCAAGCTCTGACAGAAGAACTGCCGTGCTTCCCTATATGGCCTTCGCAAGAGAGGATAAAAGACTAGGAAGACAACCAATTAGCGCAGCGCGAAGAGCAAGGAATCTTATTCATTCAGGTTTCCAAAGCCTTCTCACTGTTGACCTTCATAATGAAGCAACCATGGGCGCCATAGATGAACCATGGGACAATGTCTATGCAACCCCTGCTCTCATACCTGCCATGATAGGAACTGGTCTTACAGATGTAGATATCGCCACGGCAGACGCAAGTGGTGCCAAACGTGGAGAACCTTTTTTAAACAGGATGCCCTCTGCAAAAAATATGGCTGTCTTGTATAAAAGACATACCGACGACCCCAATGAAACAAAAGCTCTCTTTATTGCAGGCAATGTAGAAGGAAGAGATTTATGGGTGGTAGAAGACATGATTGATACTGCAGGTTCAGCAGCGAATGCCGCCTATGAATATAAAAAGCATGGCGCAAGAAGCGTTAATATTGTCGCGACACATGGATTGCTCTCCAGAAAAGGTGGTCAAAGCGCGGTAGAAAGAATTGAGAACTCGGCTTATGACCGTGTTATTATAACTGATAGTATCCTTCAAGACGAGGCGACTCAGAGAGAGATAGCTGAGAGTAGCAAGATTCAAGTAGTCTCAATTGCCCCTATCCTTGCCATTGCAATTCTTTGCAACCTTACGGGAGAATCAATCGGCGAACGGCTCATCAAATAAACAGTTGCGATCTCTCAATACCACTACTTCAGTTTTTTGATTTCAAAACGATATGTATGATAAAGTTATGATATGAGATTAGGAAGTGGAAAGGCAGGCAGATTTTTTGTCATAGGTATTCTCGTGATATTAATTACTATCGCATATGAGTTCGCGGGAGGAACCCTGCCGATAAGAATTCCAAGCTCAGAAAATAGAATTACCGCCGTAGTCAATCCAGGAGGAGGAGGCCAGAAGGATAATCTTCAGCTTTATACTTTCCCCGGCGCTACGCTCACCCCAGTTGCTCAAGTATTCTTAATAGCGGCAGGTGAATGCGTCATGGTAAGTGACACGAGTAATACCCTCGAAGACGGGTCACATGCACAAGCGACATATGTACCACCTCCTCCACAATGGCCCGCTTCTATTCTGGGAGCCACATGGATTTGGAGCTCATATTTTGTAGAGAACCCAGGCGTTGACGAGACCAAAACCTTCAAGAAGGCTTTCTATACAGGCAAGCCAACTCGCGCAACCTTGAGCATAGCAGCCGACACGGAATACTGGATCTCCCTCAATGGAGCTGAACTTTTCTCAAAAACAGGTTCATCTAGCGCAATAATGGCAACAAAAACTGATTTTGATCTCACAAAAAATATAAAAGATGGCTCAAACACGCTCAGCATTAAGGTGAAGAATTTAGCTCACCCAGGACAAACTCCTAATCAAAATCCGGCAGGACTCCTCTACAAACTTTCAGTAATGTCAAAAACCTGTTACGGTGGGCGTACGAAATAGTCATTTCCCTCCGGCCTTCGACATTCTTTCAGCTACTTTATATAAAACTATTCCCAAACTAACCATCACATTCAGACTTATATTGACTCCCCACATCGGCATCTCTGCTATAAAATCAGACGCATCCATCGCCTCTGGAGATACCCCATCTGTCTCATGCCCTATTATGAGAGCTACCGGAAATGTATAATCGATCGAATCATAAGGAATGCTTTTCTCACTCTGCTCAACAGAAACGACCATTAAATTCTCAATTTTCAACCTTAAACTCTCAACTGCGGAGACAGCGGTCTCCGCGTACTCCCAATCTACCCATTCAGTCGTGTTAATAGAGGCTTTCTTGATACGCGAATTCGGAGGGGTCTCACTTCCTCCGCAAAGATAGACTTTCTCAACTGCCACAGCATCCGCAAGTCTGAAAATCGATCCGATGTTATAGGTATCGAGCACATTATCGACAATAATATAAATCGGATTTTTCTTAAGAAGCTTCTTCTGCTCTTCTACTGCTTCGGTCACACGAAGCTCTTTTGCACTCAGCTTGATCATGAAAGTATTATACAACATATACCAGCCTCAAGCTTCAAGCCAGTGCAATCTCTATCGTCATTCTGGCCAGCTTCGCCAAAGCTTCAGCGAGGCGAACTGCGCCAAGTCAAACTTGGTTAGTCGCGTTTGACGCGATCCAGAATCCCTGTCTGCCGACAGGCAGACTCTCGTTACTGCGGTAAGCGATCCTGGATGCTCCGCCGACCGGCGGATTACCAGGATGACGAAAATAAATGTAAAGTGGAGTAGAGAAATCTCTAACTTGACGTAGCGTATAATTTCTCGCATACTTGGTGTATGGACAGTCCTGCTCATCTAGACCCATCACAAGAACTTCCTCCACCTCCTGAAGAAAAGCTTCTGAGAGCACCTACGTTCTGGGAGAAAAATACCGGCAAAATTAACTGGCTATTACTCGTTCTTATCGTTCTGGTGCTTATAGCAGGTACGTTTTATATCAATTCCCAGAAGCAGCCTCAAATTCCTCCTGAAATGCTATCCCCTCGAACACAACCATCTATGCCTCAGGGTGGCGGAGTTGTATGCACAGCCGATGCGAGACAATGCCCAGATGGATCATATGTGGGACGCAGCGGGCCTAAATGTGAATTCGTCTGCCCAAAATAATATCTCAAAAGTTACTTATTCTTGTCAGGCTTGTCTTCAGGTCTCATTATTAACCTCTCAAAACGGTCCCCCTTCTTAAGTAAAATTTTATCCCCATTAAAACTGTGCTCCATTAATTGAGCATAAAATTGAATAGCAGGATCAACTTGCTCTTCTGGAGGCGTGTTCATTAAACCGCCAAGAAATGATAAGTCTTTTGCCGTCTTGTCTGTTATCTTAACTGAAACCGAAGCAACTCTTTCCGATAAGTCTACAATCTGCCTAAGCTCAATTGGCTTAGGTTCCTCTTTGTCCTCAGAATCTCCATAAAAAAGTCCCACCGGCTCATCTATTGCATGCCCTATGACAGACTCGCCTTTCCAAAATGCAAAGCACTGAATTGCCCGATTATAAGTATCGGTAGTATTATAGCCTGCAATAGGCGCAGTAAACTGCAAAAGCTCGAATGTCTGGGGCGATAAGGGCGCAACAAATCTATGAAACTTAGGCTCTCCACTTCTTGATTCTACATTCATAAACAGCATTATATCAGAAATATACTATTACGCTGATTTCTATATCTTCAACTTCTTCTGCAATGCGGGATCTAGTTCCTCCCAGAATGGGATTAGGGGTTCTTTTTAATATCCTCTACCTTCCACGCTGCGAAATCGCAAGCGGGCCGCCCTATGGGCGAGCCTCGCCTGTCTTCTTTATGTCTTCTTTATGTCTTCGATTTTCCAAGCGGCAAAATCACAGGCGGGATAGCTTGAGCAGCCGTAAAATTTACGGCCTTTTCTGGTCTTTTTGATAATAATTTTTGCTCCGTCTTTAGGACAAATAAGATTCGTCTCCTCCACAAGAGGCTTGGTGAACTTGCAGTCAGGAAATGTGCTGCACGAAACAAATTTACCGAATTTACCATATCTCACCACAAGTGGCGAACCACAATCAGGGCACTTTTCATCCAATTCTTCAACAGCAATCTTAACACGCTCCGCACCCTCTACACCATCAAGCTGCTTCTCAAACGGAGCATAAAATTGACTCATCATTGCGACCCATTCTTTACGACCATTGGCAATCTCATCAAGATCGTCCTCCATCTGTGCGCTAAATGGTGCATCGTCAATCGTTGAGAAATTCGCAACAAGAAAGTCATTCACCGCAACACCAATAGCCGTTGGTGTAAAGCGCCTATCAACCCGCTCAACATAGGCTCTATCTGTAATAGTTGAGATAATAGACGCATACGTCGAAGGCCTACCAATCCCCTTTTCTTCAAGCGTCTTAATAAGCGAAGCGTCATTGTAGCGAGGGGGGGCAGAAGTTTCATGTTTTTCCGCGCGAATATCCGCACTAGCTAATTCCTCGCCTGTTTCAAACTGAGGGAGCTTTGTGTCCTCAAGAGCTTGGGGCGTCAATTTAAGAAATCCATCAAAAACCAAAACAGATCCATTAGCTTTGAACCTATACACACTATCTGCTTTGGCATCCGCGATAACAGCCGTGGAGTCGATAAGTGCATCTTTCATTTGCGAAGCAACTGTCCTCCTCCAGATGAGATCATAAAGCTTTGCGTATGCATCTTCCAGCTCCCCCTTCACTACGTCAACAGTTTTAGCTATGTTCGTAGGACGAATTGCCTCATGGGCCTCCTGAGCTGATTTTTGCTTGGTCACATAAAGACGTGCTTCTCCCGGAAGGTAGCTCTCTCCATAGGATTTGCTGATAAATGAACGTACCACATTGATCGCAGCTGATGAGAGTGTCACTGAGTCAGTTCTATGATATGTAATGAGACCTTCTTCATACAATTTCTGAGCAATACTCATCGTTCTTTTACCCGGGAATCCGAAACGACGAGCTGCCTCCTGCTGAAGAGTTGAGGTAGCAAAAGGAGGAAGAGGACTTCTTCTCATTTGCTTCTGAACAATATCAACAACGACAAATGGCTTGCTCGTAAGCTCTTTTACGATATCTGATGCCTTAAGTTCGGTATCAAGAACTGTCTTGCCCACAGTATATTCGCCATCGTATAAATCAAACTTTTCTTGCAAGTCTATTTTCTCTCCGTTTATTTCTACAAGAGCAAACGCAACAGAATCATTTTTAGTTTTTAATGCTTGGTTTTTGGTTTTCTGCAAAGTCGCAGAAATGGTCCAGTAGTCTTGTTTGGCAAATTTCTCAATTTCCCGCTCCCTTTCGGCAATAAATCTCAGCGCCACGCTCTGAACACGCCCTGCCGAAAGTCCCCTTCTTACTTTTTTCCATAAAAGAGGAGAAATTTTATAACCCACCAAGCGGTCAAGAACCCTCCTCGCTGTCTGGGCATGAACTAAATGAACATCGAGAGCACGGGGGTGCTTCAGGGCTTCTTTAATCGCCTCCTCTGTAATCTCATGAAAAACAATACGTTGAAATTTATCTTTTGCGATTTTTTTGCCGTCCAGGAGAAGTTCTTCTATATTCGCTGAGATAGCCTCTCCTTCGCGGTCAGGATCTGTAGCGAGGAGGATTGTATCTGAAGTCTTAGCAAGCTTTTTAAGCTCTGCGATAATTTTTTTCTTGTCATCAATCACCTCATACTGAGGAGCAAAATCATTCTCCAGATCGATGCTTAGTTTGCTTTTGGGCAGATCCATCACATGCCCCATGGAGAATTTAATCGTATAATCTTCTCCAAGAAACTTACTAATTGTCTTCGCCTTCGTAGGCGATTCTACAATAACTAGGTTCTTCATAAATAATACTTGTAGCTCGTGGCAGATAGCGCGTAGAAAAAACCATTTACCATACGCTATATGCCATATGCTGGCGCCCCAGCGCCAATACTCAATTCTAGTCTAAATTATACATGAGGTGTCAAGCCCCAAGCTTATTTTAAGCGGAGATCCTTCCGATTTGTGTCCTGCGTAGCTTTATACAAAGGGGGAATCCTTACTGTGTCTTTGCGTAGTTTCTAATGAAGGAGGCTGCGAAGAAACGTCAAGAGGAGCAATGCGTCAAGCTCCTATCATTGGATAGACACCGTATCTATCCAGATGATACCCGTAGTCTTTGCTAAGTTGAATGTGAAGAGGAGGGGGTTGGTTGTTTGACCGGTGTACGTATAGGTGAATTTTTGCCATGCAGTGTTCGCGTTAAACGACTTGTCGCTGTATACGGTCCAGTTGCCACCGCTTTGTTGTATTACGTTTTGAATCGAAAGATTCTTGGATGCTTTTGCCCAGAAAGAGACAGTGTAGGTTTTTCCTACGATCAGTGCCGGGAGATCTTGCGAGAGCTGCACATACCACGCATTACTCGAAGATTTTTTGACATTTACTTGCGCAGAGTAGGCGCCGTTTACTTTGGTCCCTGTTGTTATTGTGGCCGTGGCGGATACTCGGTTAGTGGAGTACCAGCTGGTAAGACCATTTTCAAAAGAAGGGTTCTTCAGAAGGTTAACGCCTGTGCTCGTAGGTACGGGCGTGGGAATAGCGGTTGGGATAGGCGTACTTGTTGGAGCAGGGGTGGTTGTTGATAAGCTGGTTGGAACCGGTGTCACTGATGGATTGACTGTGGGTGCGACTGTCGGACTTGTACCACCGGTGGCACCGTACTCGTATACTCCTATATCCACGCCTGCTCCGACGGGGACGGTCTTGTTGTCAAAATCCAGAGCATAGCCTGCCGTGACAGAGGCCATAGTTCCTGTATCGATGGCAGGACTTGTCGCATTGAGATGGAAATCAAATCCAAGAGGGTTAACAAATTGCGGATCTACCTTCTTGGATGTAGAATCCATGGTAAAGTACACCTGAGGATTGCCCCCCGTCTTCCAGTAGATGTTGTTGCTTTCGTTGAAAGGAGCGTCTGCATAGACTACGCCACCCCCACCGTTTGACCATATTATGTTGTTCTTAAACGCTAGGATGGAGGGGCTGCAGCCTGCATAGCAAACCACTGCTGCCCCACCACCACTGGTGGTTGAGGTGAAATAAGCAACATTGTTGTAGACCACTGTACGGGCCACGGGGCCAAATACATCACCTGCTCCTCTTGTGACGAGGAAGAGCGCTGATGGTATTGACGCTGTGGCGACGTTGTAAGCAAAGACGTTGTCAGCACTTCTGGCCTCTCCAAGTTCCGAGAATGTATTGTTGTTGTCTGATCTATTGTGGTGAATGCTATTCCTCTGTCCGCGGTAAATTTCAACTGCAGAACCATCGCGACCATAGTCATAGGAGCAAGCATCATTTCCAGAGATGGTATTGTAGGCGATCTCATTGTCATCTCCCTGCATTTCTACTCCATAAGCTCCGTAATCATCGTTGTTATTGCTTGTGTTAAGAACAACCATGACGGTGTTGTTGGTAAATTGGTTATGCAAAATCTTATTGTGATTACTGCCCGGGCGTCCGGACACGGCTGTTGCCAGACCTGTTGCCTGTGAATTCTGTAGTGTGTTATATGATGCTGTCTGGTCAAGATAGAAACCAATCAGCTCTCCGACTCCATTATTGCCGCATGCAGCCTCTGTACGGGGGGCTACCCCCTGAGCTACAATGCCGTCTATCACCTGATACGATCCGGTGATGTTGACATTATAGAGTCCTGACTGTGTGCTTTTAATGATAGGTAGGGCGCCTGTGCCATATGAGCCGATTATTATTTGCTGTGCTGCTGTGCCAACCCACTTTGCTTTTAGCTGGTCATTGGTCCATGTACAATCGCGTTTTAATAGTAATTGCTCCCCCGGAGCTAGCACTGCTGTGTTGGCTTTTGCGAGTGTTTTCCATGCTGAGACTTCAGAGGTTCCGCTGTTGGTGTCATTTCCACTGAGACAGTCGACAAAGTATGCTACACCTGCTGCTTTGGATTGATTGGAAGTTTCATTCTTATACAAGAGGACGGTAAAGGGGAGGACTAAAGCTAGTACAATAATTGCTACGTGGGCACGGGAAGGAGTAAAGCGCTTCTTATTCATCTCCGATTCTGAAAGTTCCATAAATTAATCTACTACTTTGCTAGTCTACAAAGAGGTTATTATATTTTTACGTATCTTGTCAAGAGAACGCCTCAGAGATCATTTAAGTCGCAAGCTAAATTACGCTAGCTAACGAGCTCGTCATGATGGAAAAATAATACAATATTAAGCTTTTTCACCAGGATATCTCACAAGGAGTCCTCCCTGTCTCACAGCTCTATGCGTTGGCTCTGGAGCTCGAAAACAAGTAAATTCGACAGCGTTACCCTTAACAGAATACGGCGCAAATCTCTCTGGTTGAGGCTGTGCCTTAAAAGCATCTGGTTGTACTGCACTATTAAATTCTTCAGTCATATAAAATCACCCCCTTTCTTTTTACTCATAAACGTTTTATCTTCTTGAACCATTTTTAAGCACAAAAAAACTCCCCAAAGGGAGTTAAATTAGTTTTTCCTTATCAAGTTGAGCTTGATGGCTAATCCTTCCCGTATGGGATTGGGCGGAGCACCCTTCGAGATTCCTCAGGGTTGCTGGATAGGTCATCGAGCCAATTCTCTCGCTATCACTCTTGATTACTTACATTTTACCACGCATATTACTCTTCGTCAAGGACAACGACAATACCAACTTGTGCATGAAATTATTTTCTGTGATGTTTTCTTCCTCTGCGATGGGGACGATTACCTTTCAATCGTTCCTCCTCTGCACGGCGCGCAGCAAATTGTTGCTCGTGGTATATTTCGGGCTCACCTCTCACACTTGGAATATCTCTAAAATGGTCTTCTAAGACTTGCACTTCCTCATCTCGCGACTGTAGAACATAAAGAGTCTTTAAGTCTCTAACTACAAGAGGAACGTATTCGTTTTGCGGACCACTTCCAAGCTCTTCTAAAGCTAGAATCAATTTTAGTTTTTCTTCATATTCATTAAACTTCTCAGGCTTCATAAGCTTGGGATGACTATCTACAGACAGATGGAGCCAGTGACCTAAGGTTTGCATATACCCAAGAGGGTCGGGGCCCTTAAAACGGAATGCGTACTGAGAAAGATCGTGAGCCAATACTATCAAATGCCCAGGCTTATCTTCACTTTTTTCATATTGATAGCGATATATGTTAGAAAGCTTAGCCAATTCACTGGCAATCATCTTACTAATACCACTATCTGTTCCTTCAGGCGCCCTAACACCCTGCAAGCGCAGTTCATGTTCAAGCTTTGCCGTAGTATAGATAAGTAACGCCTGTGTGTCTTCAGCTTTCTGCCCTGTAAACAAGCTAGGACCAGAGGAAGAGTGATCACTAACACTTGTAAAACGCCCAGCATACCCCAAGGCTGATCTTGGCTTTGCCTCGTGATCAGGCAAATTAAATAACCAACGAGCTGTCGACAATCCATCCATATTATGACAATATGCCCTTGTTAGCTCATGAACCTCTCGTAACGCAGGATTATTAACTATAGAAAATGGCGGATATTCAAATCCCTCAACTCGTTCAGCCTGTCGCGAAGAAAAAATCTCTACCGGCTGCGTAACATCTCTATCCTTTGGGGTTCTTCCTTCAACTTCTTTAGCCATGACGTCAATTATAATGAGACTCTGTAATAAATCAACCTAGGTTAACCCGAACATCCCGGCATCTTCCCCCTTTACCATCCCCTTCATCTCCATAATCGAAAGCAGGGTGCCGATAGAAGCAATATTGCTCCCCGTTCTTTTTACGATTTCATCAATATGCAGTGATTCATTCTGGAGCAGATCAATAATCTCCTGCTCCTCTTTGGTTTCAGCAACGGGACGAGATGAATTTACCCCTCGAAGCCTTGGCGAAGTGGGGCCTAGACTCACCAAGATATCATCAACACTTGTCACAAGCTGCGCTCCTTTAGCGACTAAACCAAGTGGGCCTTTTGATAACGATGACGTGATAGGTCCCGGAACAGCAAAGACCTTCCTGCCTACAGAAAAAGCGTCCTCTGTAGTATATAATGCTCCACTATCACTTGCCCCTTCAGTCACAACAACTGCCTGAGAGAGACCCGCAATGATGCGATTCCGAGAAGGAAAAGAGCCAAGGGAAGGCTGCATGCTCAGAGGAAATTCAGAAACAATAGCACCATTATTCTCAATAATTTCGTCATATAATTTCTTATTGGCACCGGGATAACAACAATCAACACCGCATCCTAATACCGCAACCGTTCTCCCTCCATTCTCCAGACAAACATTATGCGCTACCGCATCAACTCCCAAGGCCAATCCCGACACAATCATATAATTTGAAGCAACAAGTTGCTCTGCAATACGTGTCGTCACTTCTCTCCCATAGGCTGTTATCTTCCTCGTCCCCACAATCGCGACCCCCTGAGAAGACAGAATGCTCTTATTGCCTTTCACATATAAGACAAAGGGTGGATCAGCGATTTCTTTCAACAACGCAGGATAGTCTTTGTCTTGAAGCGTCAAAAAATTCACTCCGCTCATACGCAACTGCTTCTCGTACTCTTCAAGAGAAAATTTCTCCCGAAATGCCACCAATTGTGGCGTAAGAGCCTTCCCGAGAACCGTCTTCAACTCTCCTTCATTTGCTTTCCACGCCCTCTCTGCCGTTCCGAATCGGTCAATAAGGAGCTGAAACTTCTTCGGCCCCACACCCGGAAAAACAGAAAACCCAAGCCAGTAGATTGCTTCCATGAAACAATAATACTACAAATATGTAACACGCATATCATAAGTGCCACAAGGATGATAGAGTGCTTCCTCCGACACTCTTGATACCCTTGGTACTCTTGTGTATACTTTATGCATGGCTTCGATTAAAAAAGCTCTCATTGAACCGGCCCTTATGAAACAGGAGGACACGAAAGAGTCTTCTGAGTGGAACGCCCTCATGAAGCAACGGGAAGAAGCGCATAGACAACACGTCAAAGCTTCTATAATCGAAGAACAGCAAGCACCCGAAGTAGCCCGAGAGCAACACGGCGATACACTTGAGGATATGGAAGCGAAGA
>JAHFKE010000022.1 GCA_023245515.1 Candidatus Levyibacteriota bacterium | reverse complement strand
GTAAGAGGCATATAGTCCTTTACATAACCAAGCTGCACCTTCCAATCAAACGGATTGACACTGGCTGCATGAACTTGGACGAGTACCTTGCCATCAGCTACTGCGGGTTTTTCAATTTCTTCTACGACCACAGGCTGCCCGTATTCTTTTAATCTCGCTGCTCTCATTCCTTTATTCTACTACAAATATAATAAAATAGCTGCAATTCGAGTACGCTATCTACAACTTTCCAACTCTCTTCTTGCCTCTTCCCACAAAATCTTGCTTGTTTTACTTCTGGTGACTTGATAAGATAACTACATGGAAGATGTAAAAGTCGGGAGCAAATATATTCACTACAAAAACCATCTTGTCCAAGTGATAGGTGTAGCCCTCCACTCTGAAACAAAAGAAGAGCTGGTGATTTACAAGAAATTGGCAGATCACAATGAGTATAAAAAGGGTCAGCTCTGGGCAAGACCAAAAGCCATGTTCCTGGAAGATGTAGAAGTAAACGGAAAGAAGACCCCCCGTTTTATGTTGTTAAAAAAGTAAAAGCCGAGAAACCCAACTTTCTTTGTGTACGCCCAAGTTATCGAAGTTCGAACACTTTTGGAGGCTCTGAACACAACGTATTTATCCTTAAATATGTATATACCATTAAATAGTTGAGTATGATATATTGCGAAAATGATTTATTTATTGCCAGTAAAACATGACATGCAGTTTGGCCAGAATAGTAGAGCAGCCTTTCTACAAGAATTTATCGAAACAATAATTAGAGAAAAAAGAATTTCTTTGGTTTGTGAAGAGGCAAGTCAGCAAGATTTAGACTCTCCCAATAATAAAGCTTATGTGAAAACTGTTGCTGATCATTACAAAATCTCACATTTATTATGTGACTTAACCGATAATGAACGTACCGACGCAGGAATATTTACAACACAGGAACTCTATGATTTTATACAAGACCATAAAGCAACAATGCAAGAGCTTCGCCTGCAGGAGAAGGGACATGCAATGAAGCAAAAACAAGATGAATTTGAAGCAGAAGAACAATCTTATCAACGCAAAAGAGAACAAGCTTGGTTTGATAGAATATCTGATAAAGAATCGGAAACAATCTTATTAGTGCTGGGAGCCGGACATATTAGCTCCCATCCCTCATCAGGTGGGGATGGATTTGATAAGTTGCTTGAGAAAGAAAGATGGGAGTATGAAATACTAGACAATAAAGATTTATATCTTTAATTTATTTCCGATATCCTCACATACCTCTTCACGGCACCGTGATCTCCCTATGGAAAATCAGGGATTGGTACATCATCGGGAAGGTCCTCTCCTTTTGGCATGATACCTTTTCTGCGCATGTACTTACTCGTGGCAAGATTAATAACGAGGCTTACCATACTGGCCAGTGGCGATAGTTCAGGAACTTCCTTTGTACCCATTTCGGGGTACTCAAAGTCTTTCGGTCGATAAGTTAAGTTCACAAACTTAATTGTTTCTTGTATGATGGGGCTGAAAACGACTCCCTTTACCTGTACTGCTTTCATGAGTTTCTCCAAATCATGCGAGTGACTTTTGACTTCCTGTTTTGTTAGTCCACTTTCTCTCAGGTAAGCCTTCATTGCTAATTCTAAAGACCGGCAAACGAGGAAGTATTTCACGGGGAACAGATCTCCAAATTTTGGATACTTTTCTACCAATGCCTCGTATGCTTTGTAGTAATCGGAGGCGTACCTTATCAGCATTTGGGTCGTGAAGCGCAGCTCTTCTTCACTTGCAATAACGACATCACTATTCAGGACTTTTTTCATGGCAAGAGTATAGCACAAAACCCCAAGTGACAGTGACCATATATCTTTCAGATATTTTTAAGCAGCCCTTTCTTCTTGTTCTTTGCTAGAACTTGCGGGAGGGCCACCATCATATAAAACGTCCCAAAACTCAGAAGGAGTTATAGTCGATGCATGAGGTATCATATCAAGATGATCTTCAACGCCTAATTCTTTCGCTAATCCATTCAGCGTTCTTTGGTAATTAACTGCACATCTTAGTAAAAGTCGGTCTAAATGGTCTTCAATAGGTTCCTTTGCAATTACTTTTTTCATTAGTCCTTCCGTGCTCTCTAGGGCTTTTTGTTGATTAGAAGGAGGTAAAGCATCTACTAACTTATAACCCCATGCGCTATCAGTGTTTGAGCCATCAGTATTTTCAAAAAAAAGAATATTTTTTGGTCCAAACAGATCAAGACTTTTTCCAGTTTCCTTAGAATACCGCATAGCCCTCTGTACAAAATCTGTTAATGAAGCTTTTAGTTGTGGGTTGTCATGTGCTTGCTCAACTGTTGCTCTTAAAGCTGGATGTATAACAAGAAATTGATCGAGATCAAATGATGCACTTTCCGGATCGCAAACAAGAGCTTGAGTAACATCGCCATATGCCTTTTTATAGTCTTCAGTATTCATAGTTTTGGGGTCTCTAGCCTCGGCCAATCCTCCTTGAATATCAACGGTGTCATTATCATTTATTTCTGGCACTTTTTCTTGGGTTGCGACGATTGTCAACATATCCGTAGGTAACTGTGTAACTTCTGGCATAGCTCTTCCTTTCGCTTTATGTATCGCCTCTAAAAATTCTCTTGACGTAGGAACCTGACGCACAGATCTTGTCGTTTGAGGAACATGCTCATTACCGAAATATGTACAAAGCTCATCATAAGTAGCATTTTCAGCTGCCAATTTTGCTTGAAGTGTCTCTCTGGCACTAGTCTCTTCAGTGCCTGGCTGTCCTTCAGCCTTGGTAAGCTGGTCTATTAATGGTTCAATCGCTACTCTTCCAACTACACTTGGGTCATCAGGAATATCATACACGAAATTTTCTCCGCCTTTTCCAAGAAGTGTTTTACCATTGATATCAAAAGGTGCTTCTTCTTCTCGTGAGCTATCAGAGACTTCACCCGTATCTACTCCTTCTGAGCGAGTACCACTTTTACCTGTTATAGCACGAAGCTTTTCTCTTACTTGCTCAAGGTCTGCTTTATCAGATGCTTCTTGTCTATCAGCATCAATGTTTGGGCTAGATACTCGAGGCTCTCCTTTTTTTGCGGAGGTAGTACCACTCAATACAGGCGTCTTGTTTTCAACTATTCCTTTAATATCATTTTCTGAAACTGGTATCTCGTTGAAATCATAATTATTATCAATCAGTTGTTCGTCACGATTTCTTTTAAATAATGATAAGAAATTAAACATAGTGTAATTATAATACTCTTCAACGTATGCGATCAATATCGCGAATCAAATATTTATGGGTGCTAGCGGTGAGATAGGAGGAGACTTTTTAATTCTGCTAATTCAGCATCTTTTACCAGTGTTTCCTTATTAGATCTAATTTTGAGACTGAAATATTTAAAAAATTGAGTACGCCCAGAGGGATTCCCTTCGGCTATTTGTCTCGCATTGAGCTTGCCGAAATGCTCAGAGTGAACTCACAAGTGCAAACCCTTAAAGAGCTCTTCAACAAGAGTCCTCTTCAAAAATTGTTTCAACTGCTCTCTTCCATGGCCACCCCGTACCATTCGATACAGGACTGCGCTCTGAACTATATGGTTCAGAGCTTTGCTTTCAAGGAATTCTTCGCGAGCTTTTGCGTCTGCCTTGTTGATGAAATATTCGTAGTGAATAAGTTTTAGTGGTCTACGGAGAATCGTTGCTTGATTTTTGCCCTTAGCATGACTCGTTAAGCGCGATTTTAAATCTGTGGTAAACCCAATATAAAGACCCTTGTCTTCAAAGGAAAATAAAATGTATACGTAGTATCGCTCGGGGAGCGATGAAACGTCTGACGTTTCACTCATATAAATATAAGCGTATGTCGCGTCAAACGCGACTCGCTTACAAACACGTCTCCTTGCGGAGCCGCGTTTGACGCGGTGCGCCCAGAGGGATTCGAACCCCCAACCTAATCGTTAGAACCGACTTGCTCTATCCATTGAGCTATGGGCGCGTAGTAACTTCTATTTTACCAATTATGCCTATAAGATGCAATTTTTAGAAAATCTTTACGATTGATTTCAATTATATATGACAAGAGGTACAAGTAGTGACGATTCGGATGAATCGTGGTGGCTAAAAGCCACGCTCCTTGTACCTCTCAGCTGTCATATGTTGTTGGGGGGGAGTGCTAGTCTATTCAGCTTTTTTTGAGTAGTTAGCTACCGCTTCCTTCCATGACAGTCACCGAAGTGAAAAAGAATTACAGTACGACTGCCACCATGACAAACGCACTTGAGACTGCGTACGAGTAGTGGCTCATCCCCAGTTGATACTGACGGATGTAGTAGTTGCCGTCCACCCAGAAGACGATGCACATGATGAAGGCGAGAATCGAAATCTCAAAAGGGATTCCGAAAACACTTCCCGTCATACCTGTAGGACTGCCGGTTGCGCAGAGTAGCGCATAGATAACCAGAACGCCTGCTACGGCGATAAGGCCTCCGATCAGAATCGTCTTCTTGGTTCTGGGTAAACCCAGACTCAGGAAATTCTGCACCGTGCGAACGGCACTTGATCCGTAAGCCACCTTACTTCCTTTCTTCAGTTACGATACAAAGTCAATGAGTACGTTTTTACATTTCTCCGAGAATAATTATATAGAAAATATCCTTCAAAGTCAAACTATAAGACTAAAAATCATGCGGATTCAACCTCTAGGTGAGCATCTCAAAACGAAGCGAGTGAAGGCATTCCGGGCATATAGGTGTATAATATGGCAAACGAAAATTCTCGAAATGTATGAAATATATTGCATATACCGTAAAAGGTCTTGAAGAAGTTGCCAGGCAAGAAATTAAAGATGTAGTTCGTGAAGTGAACTTTGCCGAGGTAAAATCTAAAAGGATTGTTTTCGAAACGAAAGATACGAAAACAGTAACTGATTTAAAAACAGTTGATGACATTTGCTTACTCATTGCTACGGGCGAAGTATCTAGCGCCAATGAGGTTTTAGACACGGTCAAAAATATAAACTTGGAAACGGTCAAGGAGCAGATACAGCAATACCGAAAGGTTGGGGATAGTTTTTCTATTACGTTTAGTCTGGCAAAAACAAAGATCAAAACTGAAGAACTTCAAAGTTCTCTCGCTAAAATTATTAGCGAAGGTTATAGATGGAAATATACAGAATTCGATCATTCCAACTTCGATATCCGCATTTTTATCGATACTAAGGACCTGTATATCTGCGTGCGTCTTACAGAGAAGCCATTATTCCATAGAAGGTATCGCACAGCTTCTTCCAAAGGCGGTCTGAGGCCTAGTATTGCCGCTGCCATGGTAAGACTCACCACATTGGGTGATAAGGGAACTGTCGTAGACAATTTCTGTGGCAGTGGAACGATACTTGCTGAAGCATACATACAAGGTAATGCTATTGCTGGTGGAGACATTGAGGACATTGCAATTGACGCCACCCTAGAGAACTTATCTCATTTGGGTTGCAAAACAGAAGGCAACATTAGAAAATTGGATGCTCTCAAAACACCCTGGAAGGATGGTCAGTTCGATTTCGCTATCTCTAATTTGCCATGGGATAAGCAAATTGAAATTACAAGCGTTACAGATTTATATGTAGGAACGCTATCGGAATATGCACGTATCCTAAAACCGGAAGGAAGGTTGTGCCTGCTAGTCTCTAAGCCGGATTTGTTGATCAAACATGCCAAGGCTTTTTTTCCAAAGAAGAAGATAGAGAAGATTCAAATAGGATTCTTGGGACAAACTCCTTCAATAATAACTATTGTCTAAGAAATTTTTATTTCCCCTTTTCCCACTGGTAATCTGCGCTGATCGCTATGCCTCCACGAACATTAAAATGAACGATAACATTAACTGATAATGGTTTGACATATTTTATAAAGTCCTGTGCTATATCCACTGCCAAGTGTTCATGGAATACGCCTTCACTCCTGTATGTTTCCAGATAGAGCTTCAACGATTTTGACTCGACAACGAACTTATCAGGAACGTAGATAATATCAATTTGTGCATAGTCAGGTTGCTGCGTCAGTGGACAAAGACAGGTAAATTCTTTGCAGTTTAACGTGACAGTAATTTTACCTGGTGCATGATTGGGGAAGACTTCGAGAGTTCGCTCAGCTTTTACTTTTTTACCAAGTTTGGTTAATGTAGTTAGATCAGTTTTACTTGTTGGCATTATTTATTTTCCACACTCAATGCAAAAGGATTGAAGTTAGTTTTGCGGTCATAGTGATCTTCGTGTTCGACTTTCTTCAGTTTATTGACTACGAAGTATGTGATCGGAGTGAAAAGCACCTCAACGCCTACTTTGAAAATATAATTAGAAATTAACAGCGATATCATAACCGGCGTTGGGAAAATTCCCCAGAATGCGATAGTGATAAAGAGTAATGTGTCAAGCAATTCACCCGCAAGGGTTGACCCGATTGTTCTCACCCAAAGATACTTTCCCTTTGTGCGAATTTTCAGTTTGGCAAGAATAAATGAATTGATAAATTCACCCGCGAAATAAGCGATCATGCTTGCCGCAACGATCCGAGGCGTGAGACCCAAGACAGCTTCAAATGCTTTTTGATTCGGCCAATCGGCGGCAGGTGGAAGTACGGCGACTATCATAAGAATGGCAGCCATGACTATGTTGCATAGAAATCCCATCCAGATCACCCTTCGTCCGCGTGCATAGCCATATACTTCAGTCAGAACATCTCCGAAGATATAGGTAAGCGGAAAAAGTATCGTTCCTGCGTCAAGGGTAAGTCCTGCGAATGAAGTTATTTTAGAAGAAGCAACGTTAGAAATAAGAAGAACCGCAACGAACAAGACAGTAATGATATCGAGATAACGGAATTGCCCGCCTGCAACGTTATGCGACGTAGCATTGCGGGCAAGTGCGTCGTGGAGCTGTTTTACTTTTTGCATGAATCCGATTATACAAACTAAACCTCTTCTCAACAAGAGGAGAAGTAGTTCAGGTGCTATAATACTCCTTATGAGTGCTTCTCTATTCAAATTCACCATTCTCCAAAAGGATAAGGGATCCAGTGCCCGAATTGGAGAACTCCAGACTCCGCACGGAAGTATCAAGACCCCTGCATTTGTACCTGTGGGAACATTGGCTAGTGTCAAAGGACTAACTCCCCAAGCACTATATGAGATGGGATCGCAAATCGTCTTATCCAATACCTATCATCTGCATCTAAGACCACATGAGGATGTGATTGAGAAAATGGGAGGACTGGGTAAATTTATGGGATGGGACGGGCCGACGATGACAGATAGCGGAGGGTATCAGGTATTTTCATTGGGAGCAGCCCTGAAAAAGGTAACATTCAAAGATGCTTCGGGAAGAAAGCTGAATAAATTCAGTAAGTCGGTATTTCTCAATACTGCGGATGTGGTTCCCTTACTGTCTTCAGTTACTCAAACAACTGAAGAAAGGCAAAAGCGGAAGTTAAAGAGCGCACTCGTCAATGACGATGGTGTATGGTTCTACTCACATTTGAATGGCGATAAAGAATGGTTTGATGCCGAAAAGTCCGTTAAGATACAAGAAAAATTAGGTGCTGATCTGATAGTAGCTTTTGATGATCATGAATCACCTCTGTGGGACTATGACACGACCAAGCTCTCTCTTGAGCGGACAAGCCGCTGGGCTATGACAAGTCTTGAGACACAAAAAAGAAAAGATCAACTCATGTATGGGGTGGTACATGGAGGACGTTTCGATGAATTGAGAACATTTTCAGCTAAGTTCACAAATAAATATTTTAATGCGATCGCCATTGGCGGCTCATATACTTCAAAGGAAGTCTTTTTACAGATGATCTCTTCATGTATGCCATTTTTTGATGAAGAGAAACCTAGGCATCTCCTAGGCATTGGTGAAATTGAAGACGTCTTTGAGGCAGTCTCAAGGGGAATGGATTTTTTTGATTGTGTCGCTCCTACGAGAAAAGCGAGGCATGGCAGTCTTTTTATTCACCCCAATAATGGGGGACGGAAACAGAATAGCTTTACTCTCCACATCACCAATCAAAAATTCGAGACAGACGCTAATCCGATTGATCCCGGTTGTTCATGTTATGTTTGTCAAAAATTTACAAGGAGTTATATTCATCACCTTTTTTCGGTGAATGAATTACTGGCGTATCAATTGGCGACTTATCATAATCTCTTTTTTATCACATCACTCATGGAGAAGATCCGTGAGTCAATTGGGGAAGGGAGCTTTCACCTCCTGAAATCTGAATGGCTGAGCTTACAATGAGAACCTTTTACCACGAGGCATTATTTCCATCAACAATGTGTGTCACCTCGGCCTGAGGATTATTCCGAGTGAATAAGCCAATTTTTGTACTGGTAGAACTATCCGACTCATTATATTTATAGAAACTGCAAAGCAGCCAGTTCGCATTTTTTGGATTTGGAATACATTGGCTTACGAAGTACCCAACGAGTGAAGACGGAAGGCGTGAGGATACAGCATTAATTATTTGTTGATTTGGTACAGACTTACAATCCACTGATCGACTACCTTGCCCACTTATCGTGATTTGCGAACAAGTTGATAGAGACCCACTATTGGTTTCTGAAGGATTATTTGGATCAAACGGAACATAATAGACCATAGTATCGGTTACTCCCAAAAGATAGTAGTCATGCTTAGCATCTGCACGAAGTAAGATTTGCTTTTGTCCACTTGGAAGAGATATTTTTGCAATTCCTTGCCCTTCTCCTGATTCATATTGACGAGGGGGCGTAACAGATTCCGGATCACGAAAGATAAGATTTCCATCATTGTCCCACGATATTTCAGGAAATGCGCCAAATGCCCTGAAAGATGCTACCTCTTTACCGGAGGGATATTCATATATCGTTATACTACCGATGACACTGGTGCTTGCTATGGTAGCAAGATATTTTCCATCTGGAGACCACATCACAGTACGCAGCGTACCATCCCCAACTGTTTCTTTTCGCTCTTCTATTTGCTTCGTTTCTATATCATAAACATATACTGCATTATCTCTTGTACTCCCGTAAACTACATATGCGATTTTTTGTAGCACTGAAGAATAGCTTGGTGAAATACCATTAGGATCCAGAACAAGAGGCGTGCTTTGTGATCCCTGCGAGAGTACGACTCCATTATGTTCATAAACAAGCGTCGCATCTTCTATATCTCTCACGAGAGGGGTAGGGGAGGCGACAACAGAAGGCTGTACGTTAGTTTTTGATTGTGTTGGAGGCTTTTTTATACTCGTTACTATTATATAGACCCCCATACTCAACAAGCATAAAGCGAATATGCCCACAATCAAGAGGATAAGCTTGTTTGGTTTCTTTGGCGATACTTCTTGAGCCGAAACATAAGTTATCGGCGCTTGAGGACCCTGGTTACTATTATCTATATCCATACTTCAAGTATTCCAGGAATACTACATATAGTCAAGGTGAAATTTTTCCAATTGCTTATTCATACGTATTCCTCTAATATAGCATGTATGGGTGAACTATCAGACGCAGGACAAAGACCGCCACACCTGCCTCAGGAAATTACTATTACTACTGGACCCCGCTTGGAAAAAACGAAGTTTGAAAGGGGAGACCAAGCAGAGCTTACGGCAATGCATCCCTTGGCATTAAAATTTGCGCAAGCACATGAGGTCACAAGCTTTTTTAAGACAAATCAGCCTGCAAGACAATTGATTGGTGAACAAACCGAAGGAGAAACAGTATGCGAAGGTGTAAGGGTCAAAAAAATAAGCTGGGGGAAAGAATGGTATAAGACGAAAGATCGCCCGCCGGAACAACGAGATAGTCCCCAACCCTTTGACGCCCCCCGTGTTGTTTATAAAACTTCACTACAACGAGATGGGAAACGAGAGAACGTCTATCTCAAAGTCTTTTTAGGCAACACTGAAACACAAGAAAATATAGCTCGGTTTCTCGAAAGCGAAAGCAGGCAGGGCAACAAAGCTATTCCAGAATCAGCTGTGACAAAGGTTGATGACGCAGTTATCCTAGTCCAGAAGGAAGCACCCGGCAGGCAATTGCGTGATAAATTCGAAGATCTTAAAGACGCGGGCGATGCCGAAACAGCACAGGAACATTTGAAGAAAATTGCACAATGGCTAGCTGAGTTTCAGCGTAGTAATTCAGGAGTAGACAACTTACCACCCAGTGATATACAAGCAGAATCGAATGACTTCAACCGCTATGTCAGGACGATTCAGGCGCTTCTCCCACAGGATAGCGCGTCACATGAAGCCTTTGGCCAACTTGAGCAATTTATGCCTGTTCTAAAAGAAGCGGCCAATAATCGAACGGGTACTGACTACCCAAGCCATAATGGTTTCCGTCCGGGACACATCTATATTACTGACGACCCTGAAGATGTCGCCCTTATCGACTGGGATAGAGCCGTTAAAGGATCTCCCGCCAAAGACGTTGCTGTTTTTATGAACGAGCTCGGCTATATGAGATTGGGACATATTGATGGCGTTGATCTTAGAGAATTTTTCCTTGATCAATACAAAAGCCACTCAGCACTTGATATCGATGCTTCTTTGGATATTTATAGCATTTTCGCGAGACTGCAAAATGATAAAGAATTAAAAACAGCACAAGGCACAGAGAGAACACTCGCTTTTGTGAATGAAAAAATCGGCTCACTACGTGATAATCTCAGAGATGATCTTGACGAGGAAACATTACAGCAAATTGACACGTTTCAAGAGTTATTGGGTCAATCTTCTTAAATTAGATAAAGCATAGGATCATCAGCGTGATCTTGAAGTATAATAAACCTTATGACTTCTTCAGATATCATTCGTTATCGTCTCTATAACCAGCAGATCTCTCATTTCAAATTTACCAAGCCTGAAGATGTCGTCAGATGGATGGGAGCTGTGCAAGCACAAGACTTTCCCGGCGCTCTCTGGTCTGTGGGACTGCGTACGCCAAATGTCACTGTGGAAAATGTGAAACAGGCACTTGCCGACAGAAAGATCGTCCGCACGTGGCCCATGCGGGGGACACTCCACTTCATCGCGCCTGAGGATATCCGCTGGATGCTTGAGCTCTGCACCCCACGCATTATAAAGGGTGCAGTGGGAAGATATGCGCAGCTGGATATAGATGAGAAAGTGATTAGAAAGAGTGCAGAATTATTTGAAGATGCTTTGCGCGGGGGCAAACAACTCATGCGCGCAGAGATGTTAGAGGTTCTCGAAAAGGGGGGCGTTACTACGGCAGATCAGCGGGGATATCATCTCCTCGGACATGCTGCACAGACTGGTCTTATCTGCTTCGGGCCATTGCAAGAAAAACAACAAACCTTTGTCCTCATCGATGAATGGGTACCTAAAACGAGACAGTTCAACAGAGAAGAAGCATTGCGAGAACTTATCATGCGATACTTCACCAGTCACGGCCCCGCCACACTCCATGACTTCGCTTGGTGGGCAGGACTGAAAGTCTCAGATGTCAGAGCTGGACTGGGTGCAGTAAGTCAAGATCTCAGACAGGAAGTAGTTGACGGCAAAACATACTGGATGAGTAAAGATCTTCCCGAACTTAACCACACTCCTTCAGCATATCTTCTTCCCGGATTTGACGAATACATGCTCGGATACACAGACCGGAGCCATGGGCTTGAGAAGCTTCACGCCAACAAAATAGTCCCCGGCAATAATGGAATGTTTCTTTCCACCGTTGTTATCAACGGTAGAGTAGTAGGAACATGGAAAAGGACCATCAAAAAAAGTGGAATCATAATAACGCTCAATCCATTCATTCCACTCAGTAAGGCAGAAGAAGATTCCCTGGAGAAAGCGGGGGAACACTACGGAAGATTTATGGGAACACCGACAACCCTTGCTATAACCTAGTCCTAACCCTACGCATCAAAGCATGTGCTCTTCCCCAACTAAAGGCATTGCTATATCCTGAATATGTAGCTCCTCCTTTACCTTTTGTGCAAAAGCCATTCGCTTGCTTTGCTCTCCATGAGCGAGAAATACTTTCTTAACCCCCTTAATATGACCCAGCCACAACAAAAGCTTGGACTGATCGGCATGAGAACTCATCGTCGTCTCACGAACCTTGGCACGGACAATCACCTGCTTATCATAAATCCTCACAGTCTTTGCGCCGTGAAGAATTGCCCTTCCTAGAGTGCCTTCTGCTTGGAAGCCAACGAAAAGGATTGAGGTCGTATCAAGAGGTAAGTAGTTAACTGCATGATGGAGAATGCGACCTCCGGACATCATACCCGATCCCGCGACGATGACCTTAGGCTCCATTGCCTTAATGATGTCTTTACTGTCACGTGCCTCAATCGTTGAAGCAAGGCCCTCAAAATTAAAAGGATCATCTATGTGACCCTGCATCTCCTCGTTATAAAATTCTCTGAATTGTCCAAAAATTTCAGTAGCACGTATTCCCATAGGGCTATCCATAAAGACAGGTGTATCTGCGCGTATTTTTCCATCTTTCTTCAGATGGTGAATTCTATGTAAAATTTCCTGCGTTCTTTCCAGAGAGAATGCGGGAATCAGAAGTACGCCGCTGCCATCTTCAATTTTATTTATTTCCTCCATAATAATCTGTGAAGGATCTTCCTCAGGATGCCTCTCGTCACCATAAGTCGTCTCCATAACTACATAGTCCGCATCATCACTATAGACTGCTGGTTTTATAATATCCTCAGGAGTGTTACCCAGATCACCGCTGAAGACAATCTTTTTCTTGTCAGCGGTATCCACTACCTCAATACTTGCCGATCCCAAGATATGTCCTGCATCTTTGAACTTCACATTTAGAGACCCTACAGAAAATTCCTTTTCGTATTCTACCACCTCCACCATCTTCAGCACTTTTTCTACCTCGTCTGATCCATAAAGAGGCACGTAGTCAGTCTTTTCTTGAGCAATCTTCGCAGCATCCCTCAATATGACTTCGATGAGAGCGGCAGTAGGAGCGGTCATATAAACCCTGCCTTGAAATCCGCCAAAGACCAAAAGAGGAAGTCTTCCACAATGATCCAAATGAGCGTGCGTCAGGATGACACCTTTGACACTTGAAGGATTGAAATCAAGCTGCTTATAGTTAAGATCCGAAACTTCCCGAGGGCCCTGAAAAATACCGAAGTCTACAAGAAGCTGACTATCATCCTGTGCAGTCAGAAGAAAAGAAGACCCTGTCACTCCTCCCGAAGCTCCTAAAAATTTAATTTTTTTCATCTATAAGAAAAGTATATACTGCCCCGCTTTCAAAACACAATAGCGCAAGACACTATAAAGTTATAAAGTTGAAAGTTACGTGTTGCCAACAAACGCAACGCTCGGTTACTTGAAGAGGTGTTTTAAACAGGAGTCAACGACTTCCACGCGGTACCGTTGAATACTTCAATCCTATTAAGTGACTCGTTGAAGCCAATACTGCCTTTGAGCGCAGCAGTGGGCTGTGTCCCTGTGGTCCAAACCGGCATGACCATCTGACCCATGGCCCCCGGCATAATGATAGATGGACGCCAATTGGACGCAGCCCAACCGGCTGTGCCTCCATAAAACTGCCCGCCCGTGATTCCCTCTGAGATACCCCCACCATGCCATGTCCAGTAGTTGGCATTCTCACACCATACACCATACTTGGGATGAGTGTAGGTTGGCTGGGTAACGACATCATTGGCTCGTCCTTCTGTGATTAAGCAATTGGTAAATGATATATAGTCGACGGAAGATGAGGGGGAAGCTCCGCTTATCTTGACACCTGCGTAGCTCTGAATAGGCGCTACGCCTGTGCCCCAGCCGTCGCGGTTAAAGCGGCAACCCGTAAAGTTGATATGATGAGCGTTGACAGCTGTGCTTGGCCGTATTATTTCCAAACCATTACCTGAGTTGGCGTCTGTTGAGCAGCTGACGAAACTGGCAATTGCTAGATTGCCCTGAATACGAATACCGGGTGCGCCCACCCCTCCAGGTGCGGGAGTCGGAGGAACACCAGCACTTCCCGGAGTAGCGGGATTCCAGCCGCTTCGCTCAAAACGGCACTGAAGGAACATGATCTCACCGCAGGTTACCGTGGCATCAAAATTAACTCCACCCTTAACATTGCCATTAAAAATGCAGTTGGAGAACCAGCTGTCTGTCCACTGAAGAGTTCCCGTGGAGCTCATGCCATATTTTTTATTGCCCCCAACGAACAAATTGCTCCACCTCGTCGCGAGCAAGTGCCCCTGCACACCATTACCACTAAAGCCAATGATAGCTACATTCTCTACGATGAGGTTTTCTTCCAGAGTACAACTGCTAAAATCAAGACCCGCGGTATTGGTACCGGAGTTATTACCAAGCAAGCTAATATCGCGTACGGACCCTGCTTCAAAATTGGCAGGTGCTACGAACATGGCCGTCGGAGCTGAGCCCGCAATAAGCTTCAAGGCGCATGTTGCGCGGGGCATATTGGTAGCATTGTATCCCCAGTACCGACCAGCCGGTTCAGATCCGAGAATGTGACAAAAAGCAGGAAGAGTATGTCCACCGCTGGTCATGTACTCTCCAGCCGGAAAGAACACTACGGCTCCACGTCCTGTGGTGGTAACTAAGTTAGCAGCAGCAGCGAGGGCATTATTAATAGCTGTTGTATCGTTAGTTGCATTATTACCTAAAGCACCATAGTCCTTAACATTGATATATCCATCGTTTGGCCCAAAAGAAGAGTCCTGAATGGGTGTCCCGTCAGGTTTATGCGCGACAGAAAGATACTCATTTAGGATCTTGTCCCAATTTTTTTCACCGGCGACAGGTAGGCGTGCCATAATTAGTTTCCGTATCCTCCCCCTGAGCTTTTATTACCACCTTTACTTCCAAGAGAAGAGAACCGCTTGAGCATGCCCGATATTCCGGTAGCAACAAGAATAAACAGTCCTGCTTGTATCAAAAACTCCCGTCTGGTTAATTTTTGTGATAAGAGATCTATCTTCATATGCATTTCATTGCCAATTCTTACTGTCAATAATCTACCCCAGATCAACCCAACCGGTCGTAACGTTGCCATCGGTAAGTCCCTGAAAGAACATACCACGATAGGTCGTACCAGAAGCAGGTGCGGATGGGGGATTGGCGGTTATCGTAGATTGTATGCCGGCTGATGATCCCGAGGTGTTCGTTGCAGTGGTACTAGAAAAGATCGTTTGATTGGTTGCAGTTCCACCAACGCCCAGAGCGCCAGTCATTGTGTCACCAGTTTTGAGCACCCAAGGATCAGCCATATCTCAATATTATTGTTGACAATAATTTTCCCCTTGTCAAGATGCATTTTAGTAACCAGTATCAGCTCAGGATTTGACAAACCGCCTCTTTTTCCCATATAGTAATAATGAAGTTATGTTGCACAAGTTTTTTAGCTACCTCATAAAAAATCAAGTTATTTTTGCCCTGTTCATCATTGCTTCTGGGTGGTTTTTTATTCAAATACGCGAAATCATCATTTCGCTTTTCATCTCCTACATCGTCATGGCCGGACTGCTGCCTGCGGTAGAATTTTTGAGAAAGAGAAGAGTTCCAAAAGTGCTTTCCGTCCTTATACCATATCTCTCGGTCTTGCTTTTGCTTACAGGCATCATTTTCCCCCTAATTCCCTTTGCGGTTTCGCAAATTGACTCACTGATAAACCATTTCCCCCAAATCATCAATAGATCGGCCCAAAGCTTGGGATTTTCAATTGATCCCACCCAGCTAAAGGGATATTTCGATGGGCAACTGACATCCATTGGCAAGAATGCGATTCTCTTCACGACCAAAGTATTCGGCGGAGTCTTTTCATTCTTGACCATAGCCATAGTCAGCTTCTATCTCCTCATGTTCCATGACTCGTTCCATAGGCAATTTGCAAGACTCTTCAAATCGGATGTCCGCCCTCATGTACTTAGCACACTCAACAAGGTGAACGAAAAATTGGGCGCATGGCTCAGGGGACAACTATTCCTCTGTTTTTTCATAGGACTCCTGACATGGATCATTCTGACACTCCTCGGGTTGCCCTTTGCCCTGCCACTCGCTATATTGGCAGGACTACTTGAGGCACTACCGACACTCGGGCCTATCCTTTCATCCATCCCGTCAATCGTTGTGGCACTAACAGTATCGCCAACATTGGCACTGTTTGTAGCATTGGCTTATGTTCTGATACAAGCTGTAGAGAATAACTTCCTAGTGCCTAATGTTATGCAGAAAGCTGTAGGTCTTAATCCAATCTTGGTCATAGTTGGTATTACGGTGGGAGCAAATCTCATGGGAGTTGCGGGAGCTCTGCTGGCAATTCCCTTCATCTCTTTTATCATGGTCATTTTCCAGAGTATCGAAGCCGAAAGGGAATAGCAGGATTTGATTTACCACTTTCCGTTTGCCATTTGCGAAAAGATTGAGAATAAACGGTAAATGGAAAATTGAGAGAAACTATTTCTCTCCCACCAATATGCTCCACGGTAGGGGGGCCTGAGCAGTTACCACAGCAAGCTCTTTCCCAACAAATTTCTTAATTCCAGCATGCGTCCAATGCCCGATATGTTCAATATCATTACCCCACCTACTCAAGTTCTTACCCCGCAGGAAATTGCCCAGCATAAACCATGGCTCATTGGGAACTGAGATGACACAATATCGCTGAGCAACTCTCTTGAGTTCCTTCAGCGCACTCTCAGGATCTTCCAGATGTTCGAGAACTTCCGTACAAAGCACGAGATCGAACTCATTATCTTTGTAAGGCAGATTGTAAATATCTCCTTGTTTTAGTTTCAGACCCGGATGAATTTGGTTGCCAATTTCGATAGCACGCGCCAGATATTCAATCCCCTCAAGCTTCTTACCAATACCTTTGTCCTTCAATTTCTGAAGAGTAAAACCCTCACCGCACCCCACATCTAGAATACTCTCAGGCTGTAACTTTTTTATCTCCGTAAAAAGCGTTGAGAAAAATCTGTCTATCAAAAACTGCTGTAGGGGACTGCCCGTAGTATGCTTTTTATAGTTATCGGTGGATTGCATATTGGATAATGGATGACTGGTTCCTAGTTATTAGTTCGTGGTTCATAGTAAGAAACGGGCGAATAACTAAGAGCTAACTAACGAATAACCTAGTGAGCGGGTGAGGGGAATCGAACCCCTGACATTCTGCTTGGAAAGCAGATGTTCTACCGCTGAACTACACCCGCGGCAAGCGCGGCTTCTCGCCGCAACAGAATTCATTTTATAATAATTTGCTTCAAAATGCAAAATAATTCACCTCAGGAGGGGGAGCAAGTCGCTACTGATCTTGGCCGATATCGCGTCCCGCAAGTCCCTATATGCTGTCATCTTCTGCTCAGGAGTTCCTGATAATCCGGAGGGCTCCCGGAAACTCCATCTAAGAATCCGCTTACCACCAGCAGGCATAGGACACTGCTCACTGCTCGCATCGCAGACACAAACTCCAAAATCAAAGACGCTTGCACGGAAAAGACTAACAGATTTTATTTTATTATGACTCATATCGATACCTATCTCCTGCATGACAGCAACAGCATCTGGGTTCAAGGCGGCGGCGGGCTTGATGCCCGCAGAGCGAACTTCAAATCTACCCCCACCAAAATCATTAAGTAATCCCTCTGCCATCTGGGAACGTCCGGCATTATCCATACAAACGAATAATATTCTTTTC
>JAHFKE010000086.1 GCA_023245515.1 Candidatus Levyibacteriota bacterium | reverse complement strand
TCGTAGAAACTATTTTTGCTATAGGAGCATCCGTAATCATCTGGGCAATCTGCTTACTATCGACTGTGCGTTTCTGCGAATATTCTTCCGTCTCTTTAATTGCAGCCCCAACCTCACCAACTAACTCCTCTTTGTATTGCTGATCAATTGCCTTTAATACGTCAGTTGGAGAAGCTGCAAATGACCTAATGTTGAGACCTGTCTTCTGCCTCACAAAAGCCAGAGCATCAAGATCAATTGGGTTTGCCATAGCGACAGAAAGCGTTTGGGTCTGCTCATCGTACAAAAAGGGTATCAGGAGAAAGCGCTCTACAACAGCTTTGGCAAGGAAACTGACGGCTTGTGGAGAAAAGGAGATTGTAGAAAGCGAAATATAAGGAACACCAAGGATCTTTGCAGCAGCCTCGGAGACTTTTTCCTCAGATACTACGTTCATCGACTTGAGTATGACTGTTGGGGATTGTCCTAAGGTGGCACTCTTTACCTTTATATCCTCGTATTGTTCTTTTGTAAGCAAATTCTCCTCGAGAAGCACATCGATCACTGACTTTTCATCCGAATCGCTATCTACATGCGCAGGATTCGCTGGAGCTTGAGCAGGCGCCTTTACACCATTACTGTGAACTGGTTGTTGTATTGGTTGTTGAGCTGGCTGTACAGTATCGGGCATTACCTTAATAGTATGTAATACCGAAGGCTAAGTCAACATTTTCAAGTAAGCTTTAGGATCAACAATCTATTCATTAGATCTGACAGCAAGGCTAAGCTATAAGACAAAAGAAGTATTTTGTGCTAGAATAGCCGCAATCAACTACTATGGCAAAAAATGAACAACGGACACACATCGGAGTAAGTCAAAAAGAGCCAATCGGTTCAATAAGAGAAACTGCACAAAATCCCGACCAATACACGATCATGCTTCCCGGAGCATTAAAAGACGGTTTCCGTAATTTGACACCAAGCGAGACCCGGGTAGTCAGGCTGAGCTTTATCCTCATGCATAGAGAGACGTTTTCCATAGAGATAACAAATCTGGATACAATAGCATCTAACCTAGGTATTCCGAAGGAAGTAGCATATCAAACAAGAGAGCGGGGACTTAAAAAGCTTACGAGCAATGCAAGAATCTCGGCTCTCGCCACACTCTACTCCATGGATGAAGGACTTCAGGAGGCGTATGATAAAGACGAACTCAAACCCGCAGTGAGCTTACTTAGATATGTGCAAAAAGCCAATGGAGACAGCCCCATCCCCAGCGGCGTAAAAATAGAAACCTTTAAGTTCCTACAAGCAGCTAAAGCCTCGGGAAGCTTTGAGAAGATTGACGAGGACTGGCAAGAGGTGATCAATACATACTACAGTACTGATGTCGGGATCGATGACCTTGTCAGGGATTTCGGCAAAGGCTCTAACAAAACACTGCGCAAACACATTGTGCTTAAGCTTGGCGATCTTTGGGACAATCTTCCTCCATACCTACAAGAAATGTGTCCCAAAGGTGAAGCAGTTTGTTTAAAAACTAAAGCAGGCCGAAGGCACACTCCTGAAACGCTTGCAAAAATGAGCAAGGTACAAAAAGGCAAAATCATCACACCCGAAGCGCGAAGAAAGCTAAGCATTGCCAAAACAGGCTTTTCTCATAGCCTTGCAACAAAACTGGAGATGAGTAGGACCCGTACAGGAAAAAGTAAATCGCCTGAAACCCGAGCTAGAATAGCAGAGGGCCAGCGTAGAAGAATTAGAGAAAGGCAACAGGCAAAAGAAAATAATTCGGTAATACAATGTATCCAAATCTATCCTGAAGCTACAACAGAATAGCAAGAATATAACAAACAAGAACAAATGAGGCTAAAGTATGATAGAATGGGCACCTATGGAAAAACTCAGAGCTATTGACCCACAAGGGTCACAAAAGACAAAAATTCCGCTCAAAACCACCGGGGGACGGGAAGTAAATCCAATAGTATTAAGACTCTCACAAGAGGGGGGGATTAATCTCCAAAGCGATCTTACCTCCGACGAAGAACAGGTCGAAAAGGACGCTTCAGAAATTACAGAAGACGACACAGAAGGCCTTGATGGACTGGGGGTATATTTTAAAAAAATCAGAAAGTTCCCTGTTCTTACTGCAGAACAGGAAGTCATCGCTTTTGAAGCATATGGCCGAGAACGAGAAGCTGAGAAGCGGGCAGAGAAAGCACTGCTTGAAAAATTAACCCCTCAGGAAAGAGAATTAGCAACACTACGACTATATGTCGATATGAGTGGCAAGAAAAAATCTCAGAAAGACATAGCAAAAAAGTTAAAGATGAGCCCTGAAGCCGCAGAGATGCTTGAAGAGGAAGTTGTCCGCAAATTACAGAAAGACAAGGAGCAAAAGCTCTCTTTAGAAGGAATTTTTGAGACAGAGAAAAAAAGAGCCCGCGAAAAGGTAGAAGCGCTGAAGGAACTAAGGACAGACCCAAAATTCGCAGAATCATTGGACGCTATCAGACTGAGCGACTCTGTGCATGACCTGATAACTAATTGTAATCTCCGTTTTGTCATAGCTATTGCGAAACGATATCCCAAGATGGAGCTTGATGACAGAATACAAGAGGGCTGGACAGGACTGAAAAGAGCCGTAGAGAAGTTTGACCTAGAAAAAGGATATAAATTTTCTACATACGCAATACGATGGATAAGACATTCCATAACCAGAGCTATAGACCAATCAGATAGAATGATCCGACTACCTGTGCAGACTGAAGAACTTATCAGTAAAGGCTCAAGACTCGTAAGAGAATTTGAGCAAGAGCACGCAAAAAACCCAAATGAAAAAGAGTTGGCAAAGCTACTAAGAGGAGAAGGCAAAGATAGCGGCCTATCCGAAGAAAAGGCAAAAGAGGTAGCTCGGCTAATACTGTCGGAGAACCTGGACCCAACTTCTACCAATACAACCGTGGGTGACTTCGACTCAGGAGAACTGGGGGATTTTATTCCTGACCCAAATGCAGACACAGCTACTGAAGCAATAGGGGGTACAAGCTATATAATAGATACAATGAGAGCAGCCCTTAGCGACCAGGAAAGTGATATTCTCCAAAAGCGGGTTCTCGAGGACATGTCACTTGCTATGATAGGAGAAATCTATGGCTTAAGTATGCAGAGAATCAAGCAGATTGAAGATCGCGCAAAAAAAAAGCTCAGGCAAAATACTGCGCTGCAGACGGCAAGAGGCTTACGCAGCGATAAAGACGAGGAAACCGGCTCCCCAACAGCCAAACCAAGAAACAACACCAGACTAACACAAGTATTCCCCGCTTCCTAACCAGAAGTGTGTAAATTTCTAGTTATAAATTTATGACCAGTTTTATCATCGTCGCCAAAGATAAAGATAAAAGACTTGCATACGCCCGCGATTACTGCACGAAACTAAGTATCGACCCCTTTGATATTACCCTCATTGAGAGAGACATAGAGACTAAGGGTGCTCACAGTATTGGCATAGAAGATGTCAAGAATATGCAGAAAAAAATATTTCTCAAACCTTTCAAAAGTAAGACGAAAGCAATCGTCATAGAAGAAAGTCACTTACTCACCAATGAAGCACAGAATGCATTACTCAAAGTCCTTGAGGAGCCACCTATGCATACCATCCTACTTCTGACAGCCGATACAAAAGAAGCGTTCCTACCGACCATTATCTCTCGATGTAAAGTGATAGAACTTGAGGAAGAAAAAGTAGCCATTTCAGAGAAAGAACTCGCAGAATACAGAGACTTTATCAACAATCTACCCAAGCTCTCAATAGGGGAGAGGCTGAAAAAAGCAGAAACCCTCGCCAAAGATAAGGAAAAAGGAGTTGAGTGGATTAGTAAATTAATCTTGGTGGCCAGAGAAAACGCACTGAATAATGTCATTCTGGGGAGAAGTGAAACGACGACTCCAGAATCTCACAATGGGACGGATTCTGGACGCGCTTCGCTTGCCAGAATGACGAAGTATCTACGAGCTTTCCAATCTCTCCACACGACGCTCAAAACAACCAACGTTAATCCCAGATTCGCAATTGAAAATACACTTCTCTCACTGTTATAATAAATCTCATGCAAATACCCACCAAGAAATTAAAGAACGGATTTGAAATGCCCGTATATGGACTTGGCACATGGCAAATGGGAGGCAGAAAAGAGCATGATCCGAATAACGATGACGAGGCGGATATACAAGCTATCAAAGCAGCGATTGAACTCGGAGTAACACATCTTGATACCGCAGAAATTTATGCAAATGGCTATAGCGAAATCCTTCTCGGCCGTGCAATAAAAGACTACGACCGGTCCAAACTCTTTCTTGTTTCAAAAGTCTCAGGCGAACATCTACGCTTTGATGATGTGATTACTGCGGCAAAACAAAGCCTGAAGCGACTGGAGACAAACTATCTAGACTTATACCTCACACATAGCCCAAACCCACCGGGTGTTTCAATAAAAGAAACGATGCGTGCCATGGATACACTCGTTGACGAAGGCCTGGTCAAAAATATCGGTATCTGCAACTACACAGCAGAAGAAATCGAGGAAGCGCAAAGTTATGCCAAAAATAAAATAGTTGCAGCACAGCTACATCTCAACCTAAAATATCGCGAGGCAGAAAGAAGAGACGTTCTCAAATATTGCCAGGCCAATGACATCCTCTTTATCGCATGGCGTCCTGTTCAGAAAGGAATATTACTCAATAATATCCCCGAAATTCTGCAAAGAATGGCAGAAAAGTACAGTAAAACTCCTGCGCAAATCGCCCTTAACTGGCTCATCTCACAAGACAACGTCGTAACACTCTCCAAAACAAGAAACGTAGCGCATCT
>JAHFKE010000085.1 GCA_023245515.1 Candidatus Levyibacteriota bacterium | reverse complement strand
AGCCAAACATATCAGCGCTGACAACTTATCGCTAGGAAGATAAACGAGCTATGAATACCTTTAGTCAATTTCTAAAAAAAACCGGCGCCTATGGAATAGTCATCCAGGTAAGTCATCCGATCGTCTTTATAGAAGGCTTACCAAAGGTGAAGACGCATGAGGTCATCATGTTTGAAAGCGGACAAAAAGGCGAAGTCTTCACCATTAATAGAGGTAGGATTGAAGCAAGAGTATTTTCTCATGAACCTATTAGAGTCGGTACAAAAGTTGTCAGAACAGACGAACTCTTATCTATTCCTGTAGGCAAAGAGCTCCTAGGACAAACCATCAATCCATTGGGCGAGCCTCTAGATCCCGCTTTTGGCTTTAAAAAACCAAAAGAATCACGTGATTTAGATGCCAAGCCGGTGGGTATATCCGGAAGACAAAAAATTACGACACATTTAGTAACAGGTGTTGCCTTACTTGATTTGATGATCCCACTAGGAAGAGGGCAGCGCGAGTTGATTATTGGAGACCGCAAAACAGGAAAGACCTCTATGCTTATGACGACAATAAAAAACCAAGTAAGCGAAAACGTTATTGCCATCTATGCTGTTATCGCTAAGAAGAAGAGTGATATCAAAAAATTGCAGGAGTTCTTTGTTCAGGAGGGAATCATGGACAAGGTGATTATAGTGGCTACTTCGTCATATGATTCGCCGAGCTTGATTTATCAGACTCCCTATGCTGCTATGGCCGTTGCTGAATATTTTCGCGATCAGGGACAACATACACTTCTTATACTTGACGACTTATCCACTCATGCAAAATTTTACCGTGAACTTTCTCTTCTAGCCAGAAGATTTCCAGGAAGAGACTCCTATCCGGGGGACATCTTCTACATTCACTCAAAATTGCTCGAGCGGGCAGGCAATTTTAAACACCCTAAAATAGGGGAAGTTTCTATAACATGTTTACCTGTGATTGAAATCGTTGAGGGTGATTTGACCGGCTATGTTTCGACCAACGTTATGGGTATTACTGATGGACACATTTATCTTGATAGTAATATATATTATCAGGGGATGCGACCGGCAGTTAATATTCCCCTGTCAGTGACCCGTGTAGGCCGGCAGACGCTAGACAAGCTCACAAGAGAGATGCATAAAAATCTCACTGCTTTTCTTGCGCAATACGATAGGCTGCAAAATCTCTCTCACTTCGGACAGGAACTGACAGAAGACGTTAAAAAAAATCTCGTCGCAGGCGACATGGTTTTTAAATTCTTCAACCAATCCTACCATATGACGATTCCCCTCACCATACAGCTAATCATCCTCTCAATGATCCTGCAAGGAATGATCCAGGGCAAAGATATTCTGGAACGGGTAAAGCGGGGTCTAGTGTATGCATATAAACACGATGATGGGCATCAAAAATTTCTGTATGACCTTGCTTTAACACAGGATGTAAAAGCTTTTAATGAAAGTGTCATGGCAAGCAAAGAGAAGATAATGGCACTAGGAGAACTTGACGCATCGCAACCGGAGAAAAAAATTGAGAAATGAGAGATGAGTTGAGAAGTAGATAGAATATGGCACAAAAAAAAGCAGTCTCAGAGGAGCTTGATGCTCTCAACAGTTTAAAAGATTTAGCACAAAGCTATGAAGAGATAGCTGTTATCCGAATGCAAAAAATTAGAGATTCGGTTCTTAAGACCCGTGAATTTCTAAGCGATCTCTCTGACGTTTTTGTTGACCTGAAATCATCTTACCAAAGAGAAGTAAAAGAATTGATGATCAAAATAAAAGAGGGTGATAAGAGCGTCTTGTCTACGCTGCAAAAGAATAACAAAACATTACTTGTTTATCTCTCATCAAATGGAAGGCTTTATGGCTCAGTGACACAAAAAACGCATAAACTATTTATCGAGGATCTAAAGAAAAATAAAGAGGAAATTGAGATTATCGTCCTTGGAAGAACGGGTAAGGAAATGTATGAAAGCTCAGGCATGAGTATACCTTTTGAATTTTTTGAAATTCCAGATACCAGCGTCGAAATCGGACAGATTAAGCAGCTCATGAAAAAGTTTTTACAATATCAAAAAGTCTACGTGTATTATGGTAAATTCAGTAATGTTGTTAATCAAACCCCTATCTCAACCAGCATCAGCGGCGAGGACATCTTTGAGACAGAAGTTCCCTCTGTTATTCCTAGAGAAGATCGCTTTATCTTCGAACCTGTGTTAGAAAAGATCTATCATTTCTTCGAGACACAAATTATGGCCAATATGTTTAGTCAGATCCTTCTGGAAAATCAATTGGCCCGTCATTCATCGAGGGTAAATGCTATGGAAGAAGCGCTCATCCACATCGAAGAAGAGTCAAAAAAACTCTATCAACAACGAACTCGTATCAAGCACTTACTACAGAATAAAAAGCAATTAGAAACAATGTCAGGAGTTATTAGCTTAGTAGAAGTATAAAACTATGATAGAAGGTAAAGTTGTCAGTATTAAAGGACAAATTATTGAGGTCGAATTCTTGGACGAAAAACCGCATATTTATGACGTGTTGGTATATAAAGATGATGCAACAATTAAGATGGAGACATATACGTCTGCAAGTCCTAACAGCTTCTACTGTCTTGCTCTAACTAATCCTACAAAACTTCACTATGGCTCAACAGTCGTGAGTACCGGGCAGCCAATCAAGATCCCTGTTGGCAAAGAAATGCTCGGGAGAGTAGTGGACACACTAGGCGAACCGCAGGATGGGCTTGGAGAAATTAAGGCAAAAGAATCTAGACCCATTATTGCCAAAGATATTGCCTTTGCCAATGCCACCATCCCGAAGGAAGTTCTCACAACGGGTATTAAAATGGTAGATTTCTTCACCCCGATTCTTAAGGGAGGTAAGGTAGGACTTTTCGGAGGAGCGGGAGTCGGCAAAACAGTTCTCATTTCAGAGGTCATTCACAACCTAGTTATTTTAAATCCTGAAGAAAATGTTTCTGTTTTCACCGGTGTAGGGGAGCGTACTCGTGAAGGAGAAGAGTTGTATGAAACACTTAAGGAGAGTAAGGTTATGCAGGGAGTAAGCCTCATCTATGGAAGTATGGGAGAGAATCCGGCCTTAAGATTCCGCACCGCCTTTACCGGCGTAACACTTGCTGAGTATTATCGCGATGTAATGGGTAAGAACGTACTCTTCTTTATCGATAATATTTTCCGTTTTGCCCAGTCAGGATACGAGCTTTCAACACTGATGAATGCGATCCCATCAGAAGGCGGATATCAGGCAACATTGGCATCCGAAATGGCCTCATTCCATGAGCGACTTGTCTCAACAAAAAAAACTTCCATAACTACCTTTGAGGCGATTTATGTTCCGGCTGACGATATCACCGATAGTGGGGTACAGGCGATATTCCCATACTTGGACTCTGGCATCATCTTATCTCGTTCCGTCTATCAGGAAGGGCGCTTTCCGGCAATCGATATTCTGGCAAGTAACTCTTCATCGCTTAATCCGGATACGGTTGGAGAGGAGCACTACAATACGGCGATCGAAACGCAAGCACTTCTCAAGAAAGCAAAGTCTTTGGAAAGAATCGTCGCTCTTATCGGTGAGTCGGAATTGTCAGCAGATGATCAAATGGTTTTCAAAAGAGCAAAAAAGATAAAAAATTATATGACTCAGAACTTTACCGTCGTTGAAGCACAGACCGAAAAGAAGGGTGTGAATGTTGCGATTAAAGACACCGTTGCTGATGTCAGAGCGATACTGGATGGAAAAGTCGATTCGCTCTTACCGGAAGATTTACTCTATATTGGGACCCTAAAAGACGTTGAGGAAAAAATTGCATCAACAAAGTTAGCTCAAGAAGCAAAAGAAGCACAATCTGAACCACATAATTCTTCACAAGAGCCTTCAAAAATTCCTACTAAGCCACAAGATGACACAAAAACTACAGAGGCGGAAACAACTCAAAAAGACCCGCAAAAAGAAAATTCTCAGACAGACAAGACCCAAGAAGTAGCAAAAAATGAAGAAACAGTTGCATCAAAAGAAATTGAAAAAACAATTACTGAAACACAAAATCCACCGACCGAAAATCAAGCAAAAGCTAAAACTCCACCAGAAGACAATCAGCAAAAAACCGAAGAGCCAGAAATAAAAGAAGATTCACTAAAAAAATAAAACCATGACTATTTCTCAATTCTCAACTTTCAACTCTCAACTTCGTTTATGAGCGACAAGAAGCTAATCAAAGTCATCGTGCGTGACACCGAAAATATAATTTTTGAAGGGGATGCAGATCGAATAAGCTCTTTTAATGAGCTAGGACAATTTGACGTCTATCAGATGCATGCCAACTTTATATCTATTATCAAACAAGAAATTATGCTGTATCATAATAATCAAAAAGTAAAAGAATTAAAAGTCGAACAAGCCGTTATGAAAGTTAAAGGGGATACTGTCCATATTTTCCTAGGAATTGAGTCTATCATCACAGATGAACCAACTAGTCCTCAAGAAGACCCCAAACAACAAAAGCTTAAATAGGGAATTGACCATCTAATTTATTTCAGGTGCCTTAAAACGCACTACATGACCTCTAAAAAATCGGTACTAAGAAAGCATACTGAAATTTCTCCCTTAAGCTCAGAAAAAGCTGCAAGCTTCGTAGGTCACATATCCTTACAACTAAAACCATAACTAAGAGAGACATTTTTTTCGATAAGCTGCAAAATTTCGATTTTTATCTCGCAGCGACAATGAGCGAAGGACGTTTGATTAAAATCTTTTCACTAAATTTATTAAAAATTGTTTAATGTACTCAATATAAGTAAATTAGATTTCATTAAAGATTTAAA
>JAHFKE010000084.1:3262-4996 GCA_023245515.1 Candidatus Levyibacteriota bacterium | reverse complement strand
GTCCATCCAAAGCCTTAACGATGAGCTTGCCCGTAAAGACTTCCTCAAGGCAGAAAAAATTCTCAAAGACGGGCTTAGCAAATTTGAGACAGAATCCAGTGAGAAGAAAAGACTTGAAGAACTCCTGACTAGCGTTCAGAGCGAGTTAGAAGGAAGTGGCTCTGAGAACATGACCAAGATAAAAGAGGTGACATCTGAAGAAAGTAGCCTTCTTGGTATTAGCAAGACCACTAAGAACGCTTTAGCAATTGGCCAAAGCGACGCTGCAGTCTATTTCATAACCCCAGGGACAATTGAGAGCGTGGATAAATCGACAGATAAGAAAACTACCGTTATCAAAAATGAAAAGGATTGGGAAGCGCCAGTTGCTATCATTCCCTACCAGGGCAATCTTTATGTATTAGATCAAAAGAAAGGCGTATTGAAATATACAGCGTCAGGAGACGGATTTAGTAAGGGAGCATATTTTAAAGAAGCACCCGATCTTTCCAAAGCAGTCAGCATGAGTGTTGATGGCTCTGTCTGGATACTTTTCCAAGATGGCACCATCTTCAAATATACTAAGGGGGTATCTGATGGGTTGAAGGTATCGGGACTGGACAAACCGCTTCAAAAGCCAACCAGCATTTTTACCGATCTTGATACCGAGAACGTCTACGTCCTGGATGCAGGCAACAGTAGAATAATCAAACTCTCCAAAACCGGTGCTTTCCAAAGCCAATACCAAAATAGCATGCTGCAAAAAGCAAGGACTTTTGAAGTCATGGAGAAAGACAAAAAAGCAGATTTCCTCGCAGGAGAAAAGATTTACGAAATTGACCTGCAATAACAACTACATCCTATCTCATGGCTTCGGATTATATAAGTAAAAAATAACTAAGCGGCACTGATATGGCACTTTTTGCCTCAGAGTATTTGAGTCGAGATGGAGAAACAGAAAAGGCATATGCTCCATTGATGCTTTTCATTGTGCGGCTTACCTGAGAAAAGTCTTTCTCACCATACCCAACTTCGATAGGGATTTTCTTGTCGTCTACGCTCACAATAAAGTCTGCGCCACCCTCTGCATTATCATACGTTAAACTGGCACCAAAACGTAATCCAAGCAATCTGTAAAGATATAAACCCACCGCATCTTCAAGCAACTGACCCTTGTAATTATCATAACTATATGTGCTGCCAATGAGATTGTAAAACATGCTCCTGTAAGCCGGTGACACAAAAAGATACTTTGAAGGTTTTCTTACTTGTCCAAAGTGCGATCCATGAGGATATATTCGAAGTAGCATTTCAGATTTTTCAAAGACTTCAAAGACATCAATGAGTGTGTTAATTGCTAAATCAAATGTTTTTGATAACCGCGTCAGGCTCGTTATGCTAGAGCCGGCCACAGCATAAAGTATCTGACTCAGCTTTGACATTGTTGACGTATCAAATTTACTAAGCTGTGATATATCTTTGCTTAAGATATTTGTTAAGGTCTGCTCAATTTGTGCGTACATCAACGGTTCTTGCGTGTACTGAAGAGTGAATGGAAGCGTTCCATATTTAAGATAATTATCGATCTCCAATCTATTAATATCTATCCAATATTTGTTTACGCCTGCTTGCAACTTATGCAGTTTTTGATATACCTCGTTCGCATCTGAAGAATTAAAAATAGCATCCCGAATTGATTTTCCAAGACCCGGTATGGGAAATTTTCTATCTTTTAAGAGCATGTATTCAGTAAAT
>JAHFKE010000084.1:0-3252 GCA_023245515.1 Candidatus Levyibacteriota bacterium | reverse complement strand
CATAGGGAATAACTTTTCAAATACCACTCTTCTTGAGACATCGGGGTTTGTTTGAAGAGAAACAGCAGAAGACCCCGTACAGAATATAAATACTTTCTTACTACGATCATAAAGACTTTTTAGCACCAAGCCCCAGTTCTCCTCATACTGAATTTCGTCGATAAACAAATATATGGGTTCACTTAACTCTTCAAAGACTTTACCTAATAGCTCCTCATATACGCTTAAGATATCCGTTAAACTGACACCTAGAACTCTTTTTGCCTCATCAAGCGAAACATATAGCTTGCAGGCAGCCCCACAATCCAACTCTGTATATATTTGAGCGAGAAGTGTTGTTTTTCCAACCCCACGAAGTCCAGGCACCGCTATCCAGCGTGGCTCCTTTCCCCGCTGTCTAAAATTGGTGATGTACTTTTCAAGTGTTAAGGCAGCGCTACGCTTAAGATAAGGTTTTCCATCTCTATCTATGGTATATGCCTTTAGCCTACTGTCAGCTTGTGCAAGTTGATTTTTTAGGTATGCACTGACCTTTTCATGTGTTTCCGTAATCATAATGCTATATTAGCAGAGTGATACAGAAATGTCAAGTACTATATCATTAGATTAATACAGAGGATGCTAGTTATCTATTGTGGCTTGAAAACAACATATTCTCGTTATATGGCTAAAGTTGTCCACATATTATATATAATATCACAAACCAGCCCCACTACACTAAAGCTTCCAACTTCGTCAAGACTTCGCTGGACGAGTCGATGGGCACACTTCGCATCATGATAAAAAAGGCTTTTGCACTATGAAGAGTGGCCTGTCGCGCCTATAGAAACAAGCTTATTGTTTTTCATACTAACCTATGCATAATTTGTCAAATCTATGCAAACCTATGCATAATTTACCAAATCTGAGCATACATATGCAACAATTGATAAAGCTAACATTACCCCAGTTTAGCTTCAAGTCAATACAATCCCTGTCTGCCGATAGGCAGGTCTCTCGTTACCGCGGTAAGCGATCCTGGATGCTCCGCCAACTGGCGGATTACCAGGAAATACAAAGTGGGGTAAGGTCAGTTGATAAGGCTAACAAATAAATAAAAGGCAAAACGAACAATGTTTGATTCTTTGGGTTGATAAATCATCCATTTCAAACCTAAATTTAGTTTCGAGCCATACCTCTTCCAATTCATTTTTCTATTAACCGTTTATTTCTAAAAGCAAAGCCTGACTGTGTTTTTAAGTATTTTTCAAAATCCAATGCTTTCTTTTTTGAAGAAAAAGCTGAATAGAAGACTAGCTCCAAGGGTCGTAAGTTTTTTGTCGACTCTACTTCTCCTGACTGATGAGCCTTCATCCTCGTTTTTAAATCGTCAGAAAATCCATGATAATAAGTTTTGTCTCTTAATTGGAGAATATAGGCGTAGTACACAAGAATATTGTATATGAAAAAGTCCCCCTTCGCCTATCGGCTTCGGAGGGACACTCTTCGCTTCGTAATCCCAAACCTTTTATTATTCAAAGTGTGGCTTGCCACTTCGTAGCCAGATACAATCCTACACCTGGCGAAGAGTGGAGATGTCGGTTGTGAACCGAGTGTGGGTAAAAATTTCTTAAAACGTCTACAAGCTTAGCCAATCTTTTAGTTTCACTTTGTCTTTTCCGGTTGGCAGGAATAACAAAGCTAAGGTTAATTTAAGCAGGAAGCAAACCAGTCTTTCCTACCGTTCCCTCAACTGTATTTATGCTCATGCGGTCCCATTGAGGAAAGACGTACATGAACAGGATTAAAGCTTAAGCAGCTAGTGCGTAAGCCTGTCTTCCAGCACCGAAAAGCTCGGCGAGAATTGCGTCTCGCTCTGCCTTCAGAGCTTCAATGCTAGATTTAGCATTTATTTTTCGATCCGATTTTACGGCTGTGAATCATCGCCGGCTTGCAGTTGTTAAGGTACTCTTCCCGTCGAATCAATTCATCCCCTTTTACCCGCCGAAGCTTAGCATAGGAGGGCTTCGTCCCCGGTAAAAGCAAACATTGATTCTATCGTTTACCTCTTAATGCGCTTTCTATATCCTTGTCAATGTCTCGTCTCTTTAGAGCTTCTTTCTTGTCGACCTTCTTTTTGGGCTTTCCAAGAGATAGTTCTACTTTAATTAGACCATGCCTAGTATACAACGAAACAGGCACGATTGTCAAGTTTGAGGCATCAGTTTTGGACTTCAAAGAGAGGATTTCTTTCTTATGCAAAAGAAGCTTTCTCGTGCGCTTTTGCTCATACGTATCAGGCCCTGCGAATTCATAAGGAAAAATCGTTGCATTGACTAAATTAGCCTCAAGTCCAATTACGCGCACAAAACTACCGGTCAAATCCGCATGACCGAGCTTAACTGCCTTCACTTCTCCTCCGAAAAGCTTAATTCCAGCCTCAAATTTATCCCCTAATTGATAATCAAATGTCGCTCTTTTATTAACAATATTCATATTTTTGATAAACTCACCATTAGCCTCCTTAAGCCTGAGCCTGTCCAGAGGATCAAAGATCCTGAGCCTGTCGAAGGATCATGCCTCTATGATACTGGAAAACCCTCTAAAACACAAAAAGAGCTTCTCGTAGAATAATAGCTCTTAGGCTTATAGTTGACTGTGGCACAGTTTTGTCATATAATCGCAGGATGATTGAGACAATGCATTCACAAAGTCTTCGCGCAGCACCTGTGCAATCGGAAGACGCATTATGGGGCTACGTGCTTCCTGAGCAAAATTCTGACGATATAGCGGTGACAAGAATCGATGGAAAAGTTGATTCACCAAGCTTTATCGTGGCAAAAAAAGTAGGGAAAGGTTCGCTGGGAAGAAACAGATATACCTATGACGTAGTATCCTACGTTCCAAATGCTCATAGATCCCCATATGCAATTGTCGAAGAAAACGTTGATCTAGGATTAGAACACTCCTATAGAGGAGTACAGGCAGTTGCTAATAGCAGGGCTGCAAAACTTAATAATGAGAACTCAAAATTGGATCGCAAAGCAAAGAAGAATAGAAAGTTGATTGCCGAAGGAGATGCATTTATAAACAAATATTTCTTCCGCTAATTTCTTACTTCCCGTGTGCCAGAGCTATCCCCCATACCTTCTCCACTCCTGCTTTTTTCAAAGTTTTTGCAGCCTCGGCAAGTGTGGCGCCTGAAGTAACGATATCATCAACGAGAAAAACCTGGTTGGGAAGCCTAGTAAGAAATTCTTCCTTGATCACAAA
>JAHFKE010000021.1 GCA_023245515.1 Candidatus Levyibacteriota bacterium | reverse complement strand
TATTGTTTGCATCCCTCCCTATACTATAACCAGTTGTCCAAATTAACGGATTAGCAGTGCAATCAGCCAAAGCAACATCATTACCACCCAAAGTCGGATTCTTTGGAAGTGCTGGAATATATGTTGGGATCAATTGAGCACAAAGATTCGGAAAAGCTACATAACTAAGAGTTGTTGGAGCTGCACCAGCAGTTAAAGCTGTTATTTCTGCTGGCAACTGACCTTTGTTTTCTGCAACATAAGCACCGATTGCATTAAGAATTTGTGTTGCATGACTTCTTCTTGCTGTATTGTTCGCATTACCGAACTGTCTTGCAGGGTTGATAGCGATAAGGGTAATTGCCAGAAGAACTGCGAGAATACCGATGACGACTAAGAGTTCGATTAATGTGAAACCTTTTTGAAATTTGTTTGTTTGGGCAGTCATATTTTTATTTAGAAATTTATTTGTTTTTGTTTATCTGTAATTATCTTAAATGTTTATTTGTATTGTTGTCAATAGCAAAAAAATGCGAAAATCAAGCACAAAACCTAAATTACTTTTTTTTGCTCTTTCCTTTTACACTTTTTACTGCATGAACTTTGTGAGCAACATGCTTACTGTTATTGACTAAGTATAAAAGAGCAACCAAGAGACCTGAACCGACTACAGCTAATGTCATAAAAAGAGAAAAATTGTTGGATGCGATAATATCCTCACTGTAAGCGTTGAAGATGAGGAATATTCCAAAAGCTACCATAACGATCAAAAGAGAAATAACTTTTTTTATGTGGTCGTGATGTGTTCCAGCGTGTACTCTCATATATCTATGATAGAAATAATGTAAACCAATTGTCAATAATCAATTTAGGTTCTTTTCCTTAAGGCTTGATGGGATAATTTATAAAGTAGACTACTACGAGTGCAACTATTAGGACACCAAATACTGCTATAAGCAGGACAAGTCTTTTTTTGTCGCCTTGGGCGGCTGGAGCTATCGTTAAGTTTAGATTCTCACCCTTGACCTCGCTCATACTTTTTTCATCTTTGGTCAAATCTATATCAGGACGGAGAAGATTATACTGACGAACCGCACTTAGCTTTTCCACTGCCAGGTTTGCTATTTGGGGTGTGAGATCTAGAGCAGGACCGACCATATCCCCTATTAAAAATCCTGGAATTACCGCCTCAACGGTAAACTTACTTTTTTCAAATGCTTCCTCAATAGCCTCATAAAGCTCCTTATTTGTTGCAAAAACCCTAATCCCACTACCTATAGAGAATGTTTTACTGCTGACATTCTCAAAAGGAGTATGGTCAACAAATTCCTCAGCCTTAGCTTTTAGCTTCTCTGCGTCTTCACCAGTAAAATCTTTTATAAAACAAGCACTATCACCCAAAACTATAATCAAGTTGCCTATTGGTATCTTATTATTCTCTATGAACAGCTTAACGATATTTTCGAACAACTCCTTGTCCGCTATGTCCATATCCTTTACTAGCTCCGGCACATACAGAAATTCTAAAACGCCAGACAAAGCCGAGGAATATATTTGAAATTTATGCCTTTGTATATAAATAACTCCTGTTTTCGATGCCATACTAAAACACCTCCTTCTGCGACATGATGGTAAATTGATTATCGCTATGCGTCACCTTCGCTTCTATTTGACGTACCATATTGCCGATCTCCCCTTTGGATCTGATCGTATATAGGCCTCCCCCATCCGTCACTGTTATGTTTGCACTACCCTCTCCTATGATGAGCAACTCTCCCGTATAATCCGGGTCTCTTAATAATCTTAGCATAGCATTCTCTATCCCACCTTGTGCAACTTGATAGGCACTCGACCCCTGCTGAAGCTTGGCCCCACTTATAGAATTAGAAAAAAGCACAATGACAGCCCCCGAAGTCAGCGTAATCGCGATCAAACAAAAAAACAAAAGCGTAATAAGCGCCTGACCTTTGTCTGAAATTGAAAATTTCATAGTGTGTGCCTCCCGAATGTCGTTTTAAACGTTTTTGTTTCAGTCGTATTTGCTCTCTTATTTATCTTGCTCGTCAAAGTAAACTGCATCTGTATGGTATCGTCACTATTGCCATTGCCGATTCTCTTAAATGTCAGATTCGAAACAAAAGTGTCAGCGCTGTTCAAGTTATCCGACTGACCACCCTTAGTAACTTGTAGATCATTATTACCGCTTAAGGTGTATGATTGAGAAGTAGAATTGACTGAAATCTGAAGAGTCGAGCCTTGGAGTCCTGCAGCAGGTGAGGCAATGGAGGAGGCTGACTGCATGTCATAGTTCATCTTGGCCAAAATATACCGCGCATCTTGGTCCACACTAGAAGTCGCCTCCGACTCTAGCTTCCCATCAACAATAGCACCAAAGATTGAAGCCATGACAACGATAAGTATCGTCAAGATTCCCATATACATAAGCAGCTCAATGGTAGTAAAGCCTTTATTGTTCATTTTGAGTAATTCCATGTCATATCTAAGAGGGCAGAGGTTGTACTTGTATTTGTCGTTGAAAGAGACATTTTATACCTGAAGCATCTTTCGGGGTTTTGATATAGAGAGCTAAGGTAGTTACCAAAGGGTATCTGCGCGGAGATCGAAGCACCCTTTACGCTAAAGACATCTGATGCGTTACTGGTGCCGCCGGGCCCAATATACGTATATGATGAGGAAGCCGTGGGACAACTGCCTGACACGGCTGGAATCACTGCTAATTGTGCAGAGATACTTGTCGATGCGGGTAGAGAAATATTGGCAACAAACCGATTAAACGCTGCGGAATTAGTAGCATCGAAGGGACTCGATTCAAAGGTTCCAGAATCAAGATATTCCTGATCTAGACCTCCTTGAATAATCTTCAGCTCATTTGATTGCGTATTCGCTACCATATACACAAAATTATCACCGTCTGCTTCACTTATTGATGTTAAGTCATTAAAACCTGTATCGTAATTAAGTCCACCGCAATAAGCAGGGGCTGATTCAGAATTAGGAGACGTCATATTAAGAACTTGATATTCCTCAGCATCTCCATTCCCCGCAATTCCATCCTTTCCAACCAAAATAGCTCTTTGTCCATTGAGCACCGTCAACGACCTTTTTGGGTATAATTCGGTATCTCCAGCCGGTGCGGGAGATGCGCTGTTATAATAACCGCTGGCTGGAATACCTCCTGCAGTAGTTAAAAACTGGGGTGATGATGGAGTAGACGTACTGATGATATAAAACTGTTTACTGTCAGCACCACCGTTGGAGGTCATATATACTCGAGTGCCGTCAGTCTTGACATAGACAGAATTTGCAGCCTCTTCACTGCTGCCATTCGGATTAAAATCCAAATGCCCCACTTCTTTCCAATCAGTACCGTTGGTTACCCCACAAGTGCTTTTGACAATATTAGCAGCATCAGGTACGGTTTGCATTTTTATCACATCCAACTCATCACCCGCTTGACCCCCTATGGCAACAAAAGCATAAAGGTTGTTACTATCCGTACTGACCCTAGCAACATCCACTGCCTCATCAGCATTAAGAGCAATATTTCCTCCGTCTGCGCAGGTATTATGTGATGGGGAACCCACACTTCCATAGTTAGTGTCCGTTTGGCCATTGGTATATTTCTTCCACGCACCATTTGGATTACCAGGCTGACAATCTGATCCCTGCAACTGAATACGGCACCCAATCTGATCTAACTGATTAGTAGGCGACTTCGAGTCAATGTTGCTCAAATCAAACACATACATAAATCCCCCAGATAGCACATATCCCTTATTTTCAAATATTTTCATTGCGCTTGCTCCATATCCATATGGTGCTTGATCGTTTGGAACAGTCACCGTGCCGTTATAATATATTTTTGCTCCTAACCAATCTAATGAGAAGTCGCGTGAATTACTACTAGAGACATCAATCACCCGCACGCGAAAGTTAGCATTAGTGAAATTCGTATCGGTCCACGCCCGTCCCCACGTATCTGCGGATCCACCAAGTGTGTATGTTGTGATGCTAGTAGTGAGTGTGCTTGTAGACTGTGCGGTAGTCCATGTCGTACCCCCATCCCATGAAAGCTGGACACACACTTTTGGGACATTGTTCACGCTATCAGCCTTTGCTCCCAACCCAATTTCAATACCATTAATAGTCGCTCCACTTGGAACTGAAAAATTATAGTTGTAGAAACGATGCTTGTCTTTATCGCTTCCTGTACAATTGGTGCCAGTATTATTACCGCTATTTTTATCAACAGCCACTGCGCCATCATTTATATACGCATTAGCAGGGGTAGTTTCGAAACCATCATTATTGCCGGCCCCACTAACCTCAGCAGAGTTAGCCGTGGGAGCGCTATACGCTGTACTATAGATTTTCGTATTAAAGTAGGTCCAATATTTATAAATCTTATTAACAGGGTCTTGGTAAGCATTACCACTTCCATCATTAATTTGCGCCACAACAACCTCATGATCGGCCAAATCCGTTGCCATCAGTGCATATATCTTACCCGCTGGTGATTTATAATATTTCACATCGTTCGTTTTAAAACTATTTGTGAGGCCTCCAAGGGAGGATGGATATGTTCCAGCGCTATATTTACTTGCATCCAGAGTGAACGTTCCTTTCAGGGTTGGTACAGGCGGATCTGTATTTGCACTCACTGTAACATACGCAAGCTTAGTGGAAGTTGCGTCAGCCGGAGCAACTGCGGCAAAGACATCATTTGGAGTGGCTAGAGAAGCGCTCGCAGTAGCAGCCACTGCCACAGGTGGGCCATCAGGCAAATCAATTGTAACCTCATTATTATTAGCATCTTTGGCAAACGATGGCGAACACCATTTTGCCTTATTGCTAAGAAGTTTTACCTCCCCACCCGATACCGTTGCCACTTGAGTTTGTGTAAAAATACCTGGACTGAAATCAGAAGATATGGTGTCAGTTTTATTCGCGTTAGGGTCACTTCTTGTGACATAAAAAGTTGAGCTAATTGATGACGCATTGGGCTGAGACCATGAAACAGTACTGACAACTTTTCTAGTAGATGGATCTATCGTTCCGCCACTTGTGACAATCGCTCCGGTTGAACTCCTATAAACATCACTGATCACTACCTGCTGAGTCAACCCACTTGTACTGGCTGTTCCTAATGTCAAAGTCCATTTTGTGCCATTTATAACAGGATGAAGCGTCCCTGAAAAAGTAGCAAATGTTGTCCAGTCGTTATTGCGGACACTTCTTACTGCTTCTTCTGTTTCTTTCAGAAGTCCGATCGCCTGCACGCGCTGCTGTCCTTGCGCTCTACCCCCACGCGTTGAGACCCACCCGGTCAAAAGCGCAGAAAAGAGGATGGCCGACAAAGCCATCACTACAAGAAGCTCGACTAATAGTTGTCCCCGCTGCAGATTCATCTTTCAACTCAGTTAATCCCTACTACTACTCCATACCGATTCACACTCACAATCCTCTGTTCGTTCGTTGTCGTATCAGTGAAGATAACCGTATTGGTTCCTTGAGTAAAGTTAGTAAATTCACCACTTCCACTCGCAAAAACAATCTGAGCAGTGGGAATAGTACTACTGATTTGAATCGTTGTAGGAAAATCGGGAGTATAATTAGTGCTATCACCCGACTTATAATTGGGTCCATGAAAAAGCGTATAACCTGTTGTTGCAAAACGCATGCCATACGCATCAACTGCCGATCTCCCCTCAGTATCTCCCACCATTGCCTTCACCTGTTGCTCTTTCAAATCAGCCATGAATATATCCACAGTCGAAGAGAGCGAAGCCTTATGTTGAGCACTGAGAAGATTTATCGTCGCCAACCCTATGAGTATCACCATAATACCCATAATCACGATAACCTCGATCAATGTAAAACCCCTCTCTCTCTTTTTCATTTTCACCTCTCAATTCACCTCTGTCCTACTTGCCCAATCATGCTGTACATAGGCGCGATGATAGCCATCATCATGCCTCCGACAGCAACACCCACAACAACGAGAAGAATAGGTTCAATCAGAGCGGTTACTGTTTTGAGACTATTAGACACTTGGTAATCAAGATATTCCGAAACATCCTGCATAGACCTATCAAGCGAGCCCGTTCTTTCTCCCGCCTCAATAATCTTTATCATGATAGATGGAATAACGTTCTTATTGTCCTTCAAACCATCCGAGATCTTCTTTCCTGCATAGACAACAGTCTTTGCATGTTCAATAGCGCGTTCAATATCTTTTTTGATAACAACTTCCTGCGTCAATTCCAAAGCCGTCGTGACGGGTATCCCTGCAGTAAGGAGCAAATAAAGACTACGGCTAAACCGCGTCAAGTCTATTTCTTCTGCAAGATGAGAAACAATAGGAAGCATGATAAGAATACGGACAAAGGCTCTTTTATTTTGCTTGTAAAGATAGACCAAGAGAGCGCCCGCAACGACAGCACCCGCAACCACCAGCAAGGTATTGTGAAGCAGTATGTTGGAAGCAACAATCATAATCTGAGTAGGTAAAGGAATCTCAACTTTCAACTGAGAGAAAACAGTCGAAATTTTAGGTACCACAACGACAAGCAGAACAATCAAAACCAATACGAAAACTCCCATAATGAAGATGGGATAAATAAGGGCCGAGCGTATCTTATCCGTAAATTCCATGTCTTTGCGTATATTTTCTTTGAGATCTTTCAAAGTGACATCAAGTGTTCCCGCCTCCTCCGAAGCCTTTATGATATTCACTGTTACTTTGTCAAAAATTTTGGGAAATTTTGCGAAGGTATAATAGACATGCTGTCCCTGACCTAGGTCTTCTCTGAGTGTTGCGAGGAGCTTCTTTTGATTTCCTTTGGAATCCTCCAAAAGAGAATCCACTGTCTCAAGAATCGGTATACCGGCCGAAAGCATGGTGTGTAAATTACTGACCAGAATAATCTTGTCATTCCCCGAAAGTGATAAATTCTTCGTATTCATAGTCCTTTTCAATTGCTCATTGCTAATTGGTCATTGGTCATTGGTCATTCTTATCACAGCGTCTCTATCTTCGTAACTCTCAGAACTTCTTCTATTGTCGTTAAGCCTTTGGCTACTTTTGCCAGACCGTCATCAAGCATACTGGTCATACCTTCACGGAGAGCTTGTTTGAGAATCACATCCGAATCATTTTTTGCATTTATTAACTTTTTAATCTCCGTACTTACCTCAAGCACTTCGAAAATACCGATTCTTCCCACATAGCCCGTCAAAGTACAAATCTCACATCCTTTGCCCTTATATATGCGCAGCTCGCTCTTATTGCCAAAATGTTTTACGACGATCTCTTCAGAAAGATTTTTAAGCAGTTGTGCCGCCGGAATATCGACTGAAGTTTTGCACATCTCACAAATCTTACGTATAAGTCTTTGTGCCACAATAACATTTACCGTTGAGGAAACGAGAAAAGGCTCCACTTTCATGTCTGTCAAACGCGGCAGCGCTGTGGCCGCATCATTGGTGTGAAGCGTTGAGAGAACTAAATGACCTGTAAGTGCAGCATTTACGGCAATTCCGGCAGTCTCAGAATCACGGATCTCACCAACAAAAATGATATTTGGATCCTGACGCAGAATTGAACGAAGACCTGAAGCAAATGTGAGATTGGTCTTTTGATTAGTCTGGATTTGATTTACTCCACGTATACGATACTCCACCGGATCTTCAATCGTTGTTATATTTTTCTCTCTTGTATTAAGAATTTTCAAAATAGCGTAAATAGAAGTTGTCTTACCACTACCGGTAGGGCCAGTTGAGAGGATCATCCCATACGACTTGGCAAAGGCATTACTTACCTTTTGCAAATCTGCCTCGTTCATTCCTAAGTCCACGAGGGAAAATTGCCGGAAATGGGATGCCAAAAGCCTCATGACTATTTTTTCACCGGGAACAATTGGCAGTATAGAGACACGGACATCAAGCTCATCTTCATCGAGTGTAATTCTCATCTTACCATCCTGCGGAGTCAGATGTTCGTCGGTGCGGAGGTTTGACAACACCTTGATACGAGTGACTATCTGGTCATGAAGCTGTTTGGGAAGAAAAAGAACATCATGCAAAATTCCATCAATGCGGAACCTTACCAACGTATCTTTCTCTTCTGGTTCTACATGAATATCAGAAGCATTATCCTGATAGGCATATTTAATAACGAGCTCAACCAGCTTTGCCACGGGTACTCCTGTATAGGCAGACTTTCCGGTAGACTTAGATTGTCCTGAAATAACCGAGTCCAAAGTCTTTTGGAGATCTTTTCTATAAATCCACAACTTATTATAAACATCTCTTTCTGTCGCTAAATAAACAGACACCTTCTGTCCTGCTTTCCTACTAATCATCTCCTGAATAAGTATATTTTTAGGATCGCTTATAGCCACCTTTATACCCTCTTGGTCTCTAGCAAAAGGTATCACTTTAAATTTACGGGCAATTCGCTCAGGCACAACACGAAAAACATCATCGGGAATGGAGAGCTTTGACAGAACAACAAAGGGGAGATTGTTAGAATCTGCCTCCAGCATGCCCAGATTTTCATCGGAGACAACGTCCTTATCAATAAAAGCTTCACGAAGACTTATGTTGGAGTTTTTAGCATACTCAGCTATTTCGTCCAACTTCTTTTGATCAAGAAGATTTACTCGTAATACGAGCGATTTGAGCTGTTCATCAGGAATAATCATATGGGCAGCATGATAGCGTGTGTCTGATCGGTTATGGCTAATACCACAAACAAGACGCAGACCAAGCGCTATCTTTATTATTTATCATTCTTGTGAACTCCGCAAGAGGGGTCTTATCTGACACTACCCCACTTTGTATTTATTTTCGTCATCCTGGTAACTCAGAGCGAAGCGTGGAGGCATCCAGGATCGCTTACCGCAATAACGAGGGGAGATTCTGGACGCGGCCAGAATGACGAGAGAGATTGTATTGATTTGAAGCTAAACTGGGGTAATGTTAGGTCTCTTATTTGTGGCTTACTTCCAGAATCGTTGCGAAGAGTTTGTCAAAATCATAAAAGCTTTTGTTGACATAACCTGTTGCTCCCAGCTTTTTTGCTTCTTCAACATCTTTTTCCTGACCAAGTGTTGAAAAAACTAGTATGGGGATTTTGACCGTTAATGCTTTGAGGAATTCGAACCCATTCATTTTAGACATAACAAGATCGAGGAGTATTACCTCAGGCTGAAATTCAGCAACTTTTTTCAGAGCATCTTCCCCATCCTCTGCGACGACAACTTCAGCACCCTTCTGCCGTAACTTATCAGAATACAGCTGTCGAAAAAACTTATCGTCATCGATGAGTAGTATTTTCATTAATTTACAATTTTTAATTTTTAATTTTCATTGAATATTTCAATTATTCAATTTACAAACATTGAACATTGGGTCATTGGACAATTGATTGAAAATGGAAATTGCAAATTGAAAATTATTCAACTATGCATTACTCAATGCTTCAATCTCTCCCGACAGGTCGATCTCCTCCCCATTCTCTTCAATCTGCTCGACCGATAAAAGCATCTTTTCTATAGTTGAAGCAATATTATTCAAAACTTCATCCTCCAGATCAGATACCTGATCGTCAAGTTGTGCTTTAAAAATCCTCTCAATCACTGAAGCTATGCCTGCAATATGGCCATAGCCTGCGACAGAGCTTTGACCACTCAACGAATGCGCCGCCAGATGAACTGCTTTGATTAATTCTTTTTCTTTTTGACCCTGAGAAAGCAAAGCAACCTTCTCACGCATCTCCTTCAAATACTCCCGAGCCGTTTCTATATATAATCCTTTATATTTTGCGAGACCGTCCATGCTTTAATTACTATACTTGCAAACTTTACTTCTGTCAATTTTATAGACATAATATATAGTATGAGTAGATCTTCATTCATCCTGCGCCTGTCTGAAGTTGATAAGGAAGACATAAGTGTTGCCGGGACAAAAGGAAGCTACCTTGGTGAATTGACCAAGCTGGGACTCCCCATACCTGAAGGGTTTGTCATAACCTCTTTCGCTTATTTTCAGTTCTTACAAGAGAATGACCTCATAGAGAAGATAAAAGGCCTCCTCTCAACAGCAAGCTATCAGCATTCTGAGTCGCTCATGCAGGTATCAGATCATATTAAACGTCTTATTACTACATCGCCTATGCCTTCTGCAATCAAAGATATTGACAACGCTTACCGCAGACTCGGAGGCATTTTCAAAGCCGCTGAGGTTGCAGTCCGCCCCTCCATTACCTCAACTGATCTTGCATCAGCTGCATTCACCGGACATTTGCAGACATCTCTTGATGTTAAAGGAGAAGCAAATCTGCTGATAAAAATTAAGGAAGCATGGGCATCTCTGTTCGATGCAGGAGCACTATCTTATCGCAATGAACATAAGATTGATCACTTCCGCGTAGGAGTCGGTATTGTTGTTCAGAAAATGATCACTGCTGAGAAATCAGGCATTATCCTCACCACCGACCCTGTGACTAACGACAAATCAAAGATGGTCATAGAAGCAATTTTGGGAGAAAATACGCTTCTTACTAACGAAGAAGTGACACCCGATCATTACGAAGTAGATAAGAATGATTTGCGCATTATTAAAAAACATATCTCCCACCAACCTAAAATGGTGAAGAAAACAAAAGGAGTAATAAGCGAAATGAACCTCTCCACAGCAAATGGGGGGCAGCAAAAAATAAGTCAAAATCACATTGTAGATCTTGCTTTACTTGGTAAAAAAATCGAACAACAGTATTACTTTCCTCAAGAGATTGCATGGGTCATTTGCAAAAATAAGATATTTATTATCGACATAAAACCCATGCACACCTCTGAAACCAACCCCCTGCATCAAGATCACAGAACCACAAGCCATCTCCCCCTTCTTCTGCGAGGCACACCAGGGGCCAATGGTATGACCAGCGGACCAGTTACGGTAGTCACAGAAGCAAAAAATCTTGGGATCGTTTCGCATGGTGACGTTCTCGTTCTTTCGCAAGCTGATACAGCTTTTCTCCCGTTTATGAAAAAGGCTTCGGCAATTATCACTGATAAAGGTGGAAGGACTTCTTACGCAGCCCATACCGCCCGCTCACTTGGCATACCGGCAGTAGTCGGAGCAGAAAATGCTACCAAGCTAAGCCCCGGAACAGTCGTCACCGTGAATGGCAGCAAGGGAGAAGTCTATAAAAGCGCACATCACACCTACACCTCTGGACACACAGTCACCCAGATCTTTACTACGATAACCAATACTTCAGATGCTCTCACCGCTGCCAAAGAAGATGTCAAAGGGATAGGCCTCTTACAAGGCGAACATCTGTCAATTGAAGAAGGGTCTGACTATGTTGTTAATCTTGCTCATGAACTCGAAACTATCTGTCGTGCTTTCTTCCCAAGACCCGTTATCTACCAAGCGTATGGACACATCTATAACCCTACCTTGCTGATAAATCAGTTCAAAGCCATAAAGCACGTTACCAATACGATGAAGCTGCATAATTTGTCGCTCATGCTCCCTTCCGTACATACAACGAAAGAATTGATGCAAATTAAACACCTCATGCTTGATGCCGGTCTTCACCGCAGTGCCACACTAAAACTCTGGGTGATGATTGAGACTCCGGCCAATGCACTCATGGTCGATAAATTTATCACTGAAGGAATTGATGGCATTTCTATTGATACCCACAGTCTAACTAAACTCATGCTTGGAATAGATCCTGAGGATAGCCGCACAGCCAGCTCTTTTGATGAGTCCCACCCTGCAGTTCTTGCAGTAATTGAGCAAGCTATCAAGGCTGCGCACAAGCATCACATTCATTCATCTATCACAGGTACTGCACCGGTATTCTATCCGTTGTTCCTAGAGAAGCTGGTGCACTGGGGGATAACAAGCGTCTCAGTACCGCTCAATGACATTCACACAATCAGAAAAAACCTCACAATGTTTGAAAGAAACATGGTTGAGAATAGATATCAAGAGCAATAATAGTTGAAGCTAAGATTTTTCAGGTAATTCTTTTACAAGTGTTCTCACTTTCGCCAAGCCCCTTAAAGCTGCTACTCTATCCAGTTGTATCCCGTTAAAGAAAGACCATCTAAATGGGTCACCCTCTCCACTTTGCCAAGCCTGTTCTCTCCAATATCTTCGGTTATCCCCTACATTAAAGAATGCATTCACCATGGCGATTCCGACCGCAGAACCTACACCAGAAGGGAGACTTTCGTCTGAACCGACTATTGCACCAACCCCCATAGCTACTCCAAATCTGAGCTTATCAATTGAATCAGGGCCAAAGAGTAAATGTGACTGGCCATTTTCACTGATACCATTCCTGAGGGCCTCGTTCAATTCTCCTGACCACTCTCTCGTAGAACGAACTACTTGTATCCGGTCACTCATCTCAGTTAAATTAAGTTGCACTTGAGCATCAATCCACTTCGCCTGAAACGGAAGGTTGCCAGTGGCCTTTTCATAACTGGATGAATACGTGGGCACTTTCTTAGCTATACCTGTTTTACCTGCATAACCTGTCCCATCCTCAGATCGCCCGACGATTGTCGGAGTGTAGCTGGAAGTTTCTCCTGACTGACCCGCGACATAAAGCGTACGAATCCCTCCGACTCGACACATTTGATAAATTCCCTTCAAATTGATCCCTATACGGTCTTTATCGACATATTCAGGAAGATTGAGGTCGAATTTCAGATTGGGCATCTCTTCTTCTTCAATTTTGCTTAGCGGATAAAATCCTTTTTCGATTCGTGACATATGTATCGCATTATATCAAACCACTACACCTCTTGCATACTCAATACTTAATACCTTATACTTGATACTACTTTTATGGCGTACTTAGTTCTCGTAAGACATGGTGAATCAGAATGGAATGCGAAAGGTCTCTGGACGGGCTGGACAGATATTCCATTGAGTGCAAAAGGTCACGAGGAAGCCAAGCTCGCGGGCGAAGCGCTGAAAGATATTCAATTTGACCTAGCCTATACCTCTGTTCTAAAAAGAGCTAAAGAAACCCTAGTCGACATCCAAAAAGTCACCGGACAAATAGACCTCCCCACCACCGAAGATAAAGCCCTCAACGAACGTAATTATGGCGACTTCACAGGAAAGAATAAATGGGAAGTAAAGGAGCAAGTCGGCGAAGAAGAATTCCAGAAACTCAGAAGAAGTTGGGACAATCCCCCCCCCAACGGCGAGTCACTCAAAATGGTTTACGAGAGAGTCCTTCCATATTACGAAAGTGAGATTCTTCCGAAATTAAAAGAAGGCAAAAATGTCATCGTCGCAGCCCACGGCAACAGTCTCAGGGCCCTTATCAAACATCTTGATAACGTCTCTGACGAAGACATACCCAAGCTTGAGCTCGCTACAGGAGGCATCTACGTCTACCAAATCGACAACGAAGGAAAAGTAACCTCCAAAGAAATCCGCGCAGTTAATACCAACGTTAATTAATCACTTGTTTAGGAATTCAACGATCACTTCTGAATTTGCTCGTAACGTTGTGCTCACAGCATGAATATGATTTCTGGCTGGAGGCATCCATATATTCTCTGCACCTTTTACATAACTCATTGCCGGAGCAACCTGTTTATCACCTGATATTGCTCGAGTGTTCATCACGCATCGCCTCATCTCGTCCGTCAAAAATCTTTCATTCTGTTCAAGCCATAATACACCTTCTGATGCTGTGTTATGCACTTGATCTACATAATCAAATGGAGCATATCCCTCCACATATTTTGAGCTATTTCTAGAAGAAACAGTCACAACTTTATGCATTTCAGGATGTTCTATAAACGCACTCAGTACCAATGGTCCTGCAGCACTGACACCCAAAAGTGAAACAAGTCTACCTTTAGTAAGCTCTTCTTCTATTTCATCATCGAGCCTACTAAGCTTATTGGTAAATCCTCCATTATCCTTCCATCCAACAGGAATAACACGCGCATCAATACCATATGGCGCCCATTTTTCTCCTGCAGTCTTAAAAAAACGCATCCTTTCAGGACTTTCACCTATACCTGGAAGAAAAAGTAATGTTTGTCTTTGTTCGACACTCATGGCTAGTATTATAAGACACATGTGGTCAGAAAACAAGTTCACTCTAAAATTTGACAAAAGTATGATATTATAGTTATATAAGTTTAGGAGTTAATAAATATGTCATTGCCTACAGTAAAAAATAAAAAATTAATTAAGGAAAAAGAATTTGTAGAAAATGCAAAAAAAGTTCAAAAAAGTTTTGAAGAAGAGGCAAAATATTTACGCGATAAAAAATTGAAATATGGAGATAACCTATCTTCCCACATTTATCCCTTTTCTTAAGCATAAACATCTTCTTCTGGACACTAATATATTAAGAGATGCTGCAAATAATCCTACTGTCTTTAATAGCTTCTTTAACGATCTTAAAAAGGCTGATATAACACTTGCAACAATTGACCCAGTTAAATATGAACTACTAAAGGGATCTACAGATGATATTAAATACAGAGCAAAAGAGAAGCATATTAACGATATTATTGATGTAACTATTCCAATTATTCCAAAAACATCTGATTTAGTTTATGAACTAATTCGAGAATATGGCATTGATGGCACTCCCCTTAGTCTTACTGATCTTATGTTAGGTGCTATTCTCATGCAATATGAGAACAATATTTGTTTAATGACTCGCGATACTACAGACTTTATGCAAAGTATATTTGATTTACCATTTATTATTAACGCGTCTCACAATAAAGGTATTTTTACCTATGGAATCTATCAATACACTAAATAATATAATATCTTTAGATTTTTGATATCCTAATGCAGAGATTATAGCTTCAAACTAAATCTTCGTGTATAATCAATTCTTAATGGAACGACTGCAGCTCGCACGGGATATTAATCAAGTGGCTCATCTCACAGGTACATTTACATTGCGTTCAGAAAGAATTTCCCACCAATACTTTGACAAATACCAATTTGAATCTGACCCCCGCCTCCTTAAAGCAATCGCCGTAGAATTAAAACCCATGATTCCGACAGACACGGAAATTCTGGCAGGACTTGAAATGGGAGGCATACCTATAGCCACCGCTTTGTCTTTAGAAACAGGACTACCCATGACCCTGGTTCGTAAACAAGCTAAAGCTTATGGAACAGAAAAACTTGCAGAAGGTCCTGACATCGCAGGAAAGAAACTTCTCGTTGTTGAAGATGTCATCACGTCAGGTGGTCAGGTCATCGCCAGTGCTGAGGACTTAAGGAAGCTTCATGCAAATATTGATAATGTTTTCTGTGTGATAGACAGACAAGAAGGCGGACGGGGAAAATTACAAGAACACGGCCTGAATTTAATCTCCCTCTTCACCGCCGAAGATTTGAAAAAATAGTGTAGAATTATTCTATGCAGTATTTGGCAAAAATTTTAAGCCTCGTTTTTCTTGCCCTCAGCAGCATTGTATTAATAGGTCTTCAAGCATACTTCATCGGCTGGATATTCTTGTTATTAGGAGCACTAATTCTTATATTTGCCGACAAAAGTTTTAAAAAAGATATTCTGCTCATTTATTTCTCGATTGGTCTTTTAGGTATTTCACCTATCTCAACAGATATAAGTTATCAACATGGAGCTATCATGGGAACATTTTTGGCACTCACTATCCTTATTCCTTATCTCGTATCAAAATACGTCAATAAAAATAATCATGTACAATTCAGATTTCATCATGGGAGAAATTGGTATACATCTGAAATTTTATATATCGTTCTCACTGCCTGTATCACCTATCTTTTCTTTCCTATTATGCTTTACCAAACTGGTTCTTATCTTAACTGGAATGTTGAGGGAGGGATAAGTAATATGATCAGACTTTTTATAGGGACTAATGCTCTAGGAATTTGGGATGAACTATTTTTTATCAGTACGGTGCTAGGCCTTTTACGACGACATTTGTCATTCAAAATGGCGAATCTCTTGCAAAGCATTCTCTTCACATCTTTTCTTTATGAATTGGGATTTCGAGGATGGGGATTTTTGATTATCTTTCTTTTTGCACTTCTCCAAGGATATATATTTAAGAAAACAGACTCACTTTTTTATGTGATCACAATTCACCTTGTTGCTGATCTTATCCTTTTCTTGGCGCTTATTTATTTACATCATCCGACATGGATGCCGATATTTATAACGAAGTAAAATTAGTCTACAAATGAAATAGGAGGACAAATTCACCTTTGGGTTCTTTTTTCTTAAAATGAGCGAGGGCTTTAGAGATAGATTCATGGCGGACTTCTTCATAAATTTTTGTCAACTCACGACCTGCCACGATTTCTATATCACCAAATATCTCTTGCATTTCCTCAAGAGTACGAAGTAATTTATGAGGTGCTTCAAAGATAATGACCGTCGATTTTACAGACTCTAAAGACTTCTTAATATTCTCAAAAAATGTCGTCCTGTGACCTGGCTTACGCGGAGGATAGCCTGCGAAAAGGAACTTATCTGTGGGTAAACCAGACACCGTAAGAGCTGTTAGCACAGATGAAGCACCAGGGATTGCCTCTACTTTTATACCCTTTTCTATACACTCTCTGACGAGCTTAAATCCGGGATCTGAAATAAGAGGAGTTCCTGCATCGGATACCAGTCCCACATTCTGTCCCGCTTCCAAAAGAGATATTATTTCAGGAATTCTTTGTAATTCGTTCTGCTCATAATAGGAAAGGAGATGGGGTTTTGTTTTATCTTCCGCATCATTAGCAAACTCACTTAGCAGTTTATCAAGCAGAGCGCCAGTTCGGCGGGTATCCTCACAGGCAAGAACGTTGACTGAAAATAGCGTCTTTAAAGCACGCAGCGTGATGTCCCCCAGATTACCGATTGGAGTTGAGATGATATACAAGATTCCCATGAGAGGATTATACCAGATTTGCCATTGTCCATTTGCCATCTATCATTAATTATTTCTTTTTAAATTTCTAAATTACTAAATAAATGGAAAATGGAATCTGGCAAATGAGGAATGGAGAATAAGTCTTAGTATCTTCTGACAAGCCCTACAACTTTCCCCTGTATCTTGAGGGTTTTGGGGTAGATGGGCTCCATAGTAGAATTGGCGGGCTTGAGTATCACCCGTCCGCCTTCGTTATAGAACCTCTTAAGAGTTGCTAGATTATCATCCACAAGTGCCACAACAATCTGCCCATTCGTTGCTTCATTCACTTTCTCGATGACGACATAGTCTCCGTCCATAATACCGTCTTCTATCATAGACTCCCCCTTAACCTGAAGTACATAGGAAGTCTTGGCTCCTGAAAGCATACTGGCTGAAATTTGAAAAGTAGCATTAGAATCGGTATGCGGCTCAAGCGGTCTTCCTGCAGCGATATATCCCATGAGCGGGAGCTCTATTGAAGGAGCAGTACCCATGAAAGTTGAGATCACATTCTCGTCCTTTATCTTAAGCACGCGGGCATTACCGTCCACTTTCTGAACATATCCTTTATCTACAAGATTGCGAAGAATTACATGAATCGTCGAGACACTCCTATGCCCTGTCGCATCCGCTATCTCACGAAGCGTAGGGGCATACGAATACTTCGTTTGAAATTGAACTAAAAATTCTAGAACCTGTCTTTCTTTTCTATATAAAACTCCCGCCATATGAAATTTGAAAAATTTCACCCTGAGCCTGTCGAAGGATTATCCTTTTCACTTCTTGGGTATACATAAAATATACGACATTTACGTATATTTTATCAATAAGACAAATAGGAGCAAACAGTATCAGTTTTTAGTTATTAGTTATTCGTTCATAGTTACAATGAACAATGAACTAACTAACCAACTAACCATGAAATATTCCTATCTCGACCAGCGACCAAAGATACCTGTAGAAAGGAGGCGGTAGGTATTTTTCTCTTTTATTGCCAGCTCCCCAACCTCAATTTTACCTCCCAAGTTCTTCGTATAATCACCTAATACATTCTGAAGCATGAGCGCTGAGGAAGAAATAGCATAAGCATTTACCAAAATGAACAGAGGCTCTTTGGTGAGAAGCAGAGCACAATCTCTCAAGAGTTTTGGAAAGTCTTCATTAAAATCCCATGTCTCCCCCCCAGGCCCATGACCATAAATGGGCGGATCCATGATAATTCCGTCATATTTCACTCCCCTTTTGAGCTCTCTTGCTACAAATTTGGCAGCATCATCGAGAATCCATCTGATAGGCTTGTCTGTAAGTCCTGAAGCAACTTGGTTGTCTCTGGCCCATGCGATCGAAGGACGAGATGCGTCAACATGGGTCACCTTTGCCCCAGCAGCCGCAAGAGCAAGAGAGGCAGCCCCGGTATACCCAAACAAATTGAGAATATTTGCTTGCTTTTTTGATTTCTTAACTTGTTCAACCATCCAATCCCACTGGATTGATTGCTCAGGAAAAAGACCGGTGTGCTTAAAAGGCGTCAGGCGGATACCAAGCGAGAGGTCTTTGTATCGAACAGACCATTTCTCAGGCATCTCCGTTCTGAAAACCCAATTACCTTTACTACTGGTGACCCGTTCAAAAACGGCATCGGCATCGTCCCAAATGGATTTATCAAGTGTGGGCTTCCAGATAAT
>JAHFKE010000083.1 GCA_023245515.1 Candidatus Levyibacteriota bacterium | reverse complement strand
TACGCCCAATTTACAGATCATTGATGCGAACATCACATGGCATAGCCAAGTTGCCTTTATTCTGACGGGACATATCGCGGCGGTCTATCTCGCCCACCTAATAGCATTGAGGCTCTTTCCGAGTCGAAAAAAGGCTCTCCTGAGTCAATTTCCCATGCTTATTCTGATGGTGATCTACACCATGATCGGACTCTGGATTCTCTCACAACCGATAACCTCAGGTTAGTTTTGTTTTTTAACAAGACACGTGATACCATAAGACCAATGAGATACCCTATGGAAAGAGAGCCGCGCCCAAAGCTTCCTCGAGCTATCGACATGCCACCTCCGGCAAAAGGCGTTGCTCAAGAAGTATTCACCGAAAGTGCAGGCTCCAGCGCTTTTCTCCATAGAACAAAGGCCATCATGGGAAGAGAAAATCCTACTCTTCTGGAGTTTGTTGTCGCACAGTCTGTGTCTTCTCCCCTAGAACTAGACATAATGAAATGGGGCATGCGGTACTACGAAGTTAATTATCGAACAGCTCGCCGATCAGGAAAGCCGTTAGTGAGAGTTGGAGAAGATGTCTTACGAATAATGATGCAGGAGGATATACAGGCAAGAAATAGCTGTGAAAATACTGAGGCGCTCGCAGATTTTTTCGAGAAGAAAAATCAGAGGAGACATGCTGCTGTAAGACAACAATCAAATAATAGCGAGGGGCTCGATCTCTTCTGGACCGTATTTAAAGACTATGCCGCACAAATGGACGGGCCTTATCAGGGAGCATATCCCTCACTTCTCATCTGGGACACATTACACGACATGAGAGAGTCGATACATAGACAAGCAAATGTCAACATGCTGGATAATAAGTGGGATGCTTAACCCGCGTAATTCTTGCTCAGATGCTCTAGGTGCCTTTCCCCTTCCTTCTTAAAAGTCTCAGCGTCGAGGCCGATTTTGACAATCATTTGAGAGGCGTGTTGTGCGCCTAGATGATGAGGCATAACCACATAGATAGCCCCAGCTTTATATAGCTCTTGTGCATGATCAACTTGGTGAGAAAGAACGATAGAGATTACATCAGGATTCACTTCCTTAAGCTGCTTGGTCAAAAGAAGATTGGTCTTAAAATCAGGAATTGTCGATACGACTAACTTAACCTTTGCCAGATTCAACTCCTGTAAAAATTCTATATCTTCAGCATCTCCAAAACGATATGATACTTTATCCTCTTTAATAGCAGGGATCAGATCAGGATTAAAATCGACCACCAGAAACGTAAGACCCAACTGAGTGAATGCGTGCATGAAGTCGCGCCCGACACGATCATAACCGAAAAGAATCGCGTCGTACGTTTCATTTGAAAGCTTCATGCCCTCTTTATTACTTGAAACCTCAAACAATCTTAAAATCCCTTCAAGAGACTTATATATCCTGTCTGCGTACAAACTAAAATATGTTGATCCAACAATGGTAACCAGAGCAACAATGGTCAGAAGCGAAAGCGTTCCCTGATCAATATGCCCAAGACTTACTCCCAAAGCTGCCAGGATGAGAGAAAATTCACTCACCTGGGCCGTGACTGACGCCGTCATGAATCCAACACGTCGCTTATGCCCCAAAATGTTCATGAGAATAACCATAATGAAGGGCTTGACCAAGAGAACAAACAAAGAAAGTACAAGAGCCGGAAAAAGAAAGGATCCAGGATTATCAAATCTCATTTGGGACCCAAGGAGAACAAAAAACAAAACGATAAAAAAGTCTCGCAGCGGCGTGAGACGGGCGCTTATCTCATAGGCAAATGGTGTCAGAGACAGTGTAACTCCTGCCAAAAGCGCTCCGATTTCGATGGAGAATCCAAACATAGCAAAAATTGAAGACAGGCCCAGTCCCCAAGTAATTGCGAAAAGAAACAAGAGCTCTTTTGAGATAGCTGAGAATCTTGCCAGAAAAGGAATAACATAGCCACTGACAAGCGCAAGAAAAGCAAAGAGAAAAATGCTCTTAAGAAAGAGTACGCCCACGAGAGAAGAAATGCTCGCACCACCCGTCTTTCCCAGAGACGAAGCAAAAATAAGAATAATCGTCGCGGCAATATCCTGCACCAGCAGAAAACCGACAGAAATCTTACCGTAGAGCTTATTGAGATCCCCTTTGTCCGTCAGCATTTTTAGCACAATAATCGTGCTACTCAGCGTCAGGCCAATCGCAATATAAAGAGCAGAGACTTTGTCCATTCCCAGAAAAACACTCAAAGAAAATCCAATCATGGTAGTAATGAGTATCTGACCTAGACCCGTAACGAGTGATACCTTTCCGACCTCTCGTATCACTTTGGGGTTCAGGCTTAGACCAAGGACGAAAAGTAAGATCGCTATCCCCATCTTGGAGAAAACATCAATTTGCTCGCTGGCACGAAGAAAATGAAAGAAATAGGGCCCGGCCACGATACCTGCTAAAATATAGCCGACGAAAAGAGGCTGCTTCAAAAACCGCATCAAAAATCCAAAGAAAGTAGCCGTCGCAATAATAGCAGTTAGTTCAAGAAAAAGATTCATCTCTTTAAGTATAGCTAAAAAAGTTCTTAAGTCTATTCTTTTAGATAGCTTATGTATCGGTATGTTTCCTTATATCGGTCTTGGACTGATACCGCCGAATAAATTACCGACTGTTGCATATTAAAGGAAAATATTGCGCGTATTTGACTTTAGACTATCTCTTTGTTACTCTTATTTCTATGTCAGAATCAGAACCTAGACCCTCGGGCGATCAACCTCCTAAAATAAAATTCGCAGCTGCTCATCCTTCCGCTATTGAGTATGGGCCAGAAAGCACCAGGGTAGAATTTACTATTCAAGGAAATGATCAAGCAATGGTGGATGGAATGCGATCCTTCCTGGAAGGAAACGGCGAAAGACCACTATCAGAGCCTCGAAGAAGTTCTGGAAAATCACATGCAATGCCCGGAAAGAACTGGCGAGCATCATGGCAACCCCAAGGACCCAAGCCAAATTCCAGCTGGCAAAGACCACGAGAAAATTGAATTAGATAATAATCCATGGAAGTTCTTGGACGAAATGCGAGCAAGAAGTAAAAAATAAACTTTTACATCAGATAATTACACCATTTGTTAGTATAATATTCTTACGAGACTTCATGGTATGAAATATGAAAAGACTGCAAGATGGTTTTTTAAATATTATTGACGAGAAGATTATTCTCAAAGATAAGAATATTTTGGAGATAGGCTGCGGTGAGGGTGAAAGATCACTAAAGCTTTCTAAGAGATGCGAGCATTTAACTGCTATTGATCCAAATAATGAATCTCTACAAAAAGCTCGACAAAATAATGCATCCGATAACCTCCTGTATCAATTAGGTGAAGGGCAAGAATTACATTTCGATAATAATACTTTCGATGCAGTTATTTTCACTTTATCTCTCCATCATGTGCCAATTGCAGAAATGGCGATTGCGATCAAAGAAGCATTCAGGGTCACAAAAAATAATGGCTTTTTAATCTTCCTCGAGCCATCTAATTTGGGTACATTTATCCGGTCAGAAATCATGTTCGACACCGGAGATGGTGATGAAAGAAAAGAAAAAGCATATGCATACTACACTTTATTAAATGCAGGCGATTCCTTGGAAGAGTTGTACGAAATCTATGATGAGACAGTATTTCAATTTGACTCCTATAAAGCATTCGTTGAAGAAATGAAACCTAAAAAGAATGTCAAAAAACTCAAAGCATTTCTGGAAGAAAATAACTACACATTAAACGCGCAAAGGAGAATAAATATATTTAGAATTTTGAAGCCAGATTCGATTATATAATCGCATGATTACGATTAAAGAGAGTGTGAAGAGTCTACGCCAAAAATCGCTACCGCAAGAAGTACAACAAAGGATAGGACTGCGGCAAGTATGCCAATAGCTCCTAAGCTGACGTACTCTTTTGCTTTTTTAGCTTTCATTTCGTCCTTGCTTACCATAACCCACCTGACACCACCGACAATAATATAAGAAAATGGAATAAGAAGGGCAAGCACAGGACCAACCTGCACAATAACATCTATGACATTAGTAATATTCAGATAGTTAGGATTACTCGATGTCGCAATAAAAACGGCTCCAAAAACTGCAAAAATTAGTGGGGACAGTATAATTAAGGGCATCCTCTTAGTATTCATCCGCCTAAAGAGCATGAGGAACAAAGCAAGCATGAGAAAGTTTGCGATAAAAAGCTGAGAGATAGAAGCCGCGCTCTGTATAATTCTCATTTTCTGCTCAGATGGAGACAACAAGGAGGGCAATATGGGTATTGCATATACCGGAAGAGCGAAAAATAGAGGAGTAATTGCTCCGATTGCTATTACAACTATCTTCTTAAGATCCGCATGCATGAATCCATGATAGAGTACTCTCTCTTGGCTTGTCAATTTTAAACCAAATAATCGCGGAGCTTACAAGCTTGTTGCTTTTGGATGTTTTTGGATTGACAAGTGGATATATTATGGCTATGCTTTGGATACAATGAATACGACAACCATCCATATTAAAACAGATGTCAAAACGAGAAACGAGGTCAAAAAAATAGCAGAAGACTTTGGTTTTAGCCTTACCTCATTGGTAAATGCCCTTCTGAAACAAATTGCTCGAACAAAACACCTAGATCTCAACCTCGAGGAAAACCCAACGCAATATATGATTGAATCGCTTAAAAAATCAGAAGAAGAAGTAAGGGCAGGAAAAACAATATCATTTAAGTCAAGAAAGGATATTCTTGATTACTTGAGCAAAGAGATTGATAATGAAAAATGATCCACGCATTGAATCTACTTCCCCCCCCAATAAGCAGCGCAAATCTGCACCCCTTGAAATAAAAAAAACATTTCGAGAAGCCATCGACCTCTTCCTTGAAATCAGGAACATCCAATTCTGAGAAACCACGCCCTGAAAAAAGATTTTTCAGGCTACAGAAGTATCGATGTAACAGCCGACTGGCGAGCACTCTTTAAAGAA
>JAHFKE010000082.1 GCA_023245515.1 Candidatus Levyibacteriota bacterium | reverse complement strand
AGAATAGATGTGGTTCTCGTACATGTGCTATACTTTTAGTAATATGTCTGTTGAAGTTGTTACTCAAATCCTCTCGGTCTTAGCAATCATAGCTCAGGTAACTACGTTCACACTTCTTCTTGCACTCTTTCTCCCTGGTAAGAAAGCAAAGCAAGTTATCCAGTTCTTCGGCAGGCACGCTATAGTATTTGCGCTTGCTATCGTTCTTGTCTCAACACTTGGCAGCCTCTTTTACTCTGAGATCGCAGGATATACCCCATGCAAATTGTGCTGGTATCAGCGGATTCTTATGTATCCGCAAGTATTGCTCCTAGGCATGGCGTTCTTGAAGAAAGATAAAAACATCGTTGACTACAGCATCCTCCTATCAGGCATCGGGGCTGCCATTGCCCTCTATCATTATCTGTTGCAACGGGGAGCTGTCAGCGAGATTCTTCCATGCTCGACTGTCGGTTATTCTGTCTCGTGCGCCAAAACATTTGTCATGACCTATGGGTACATAACAATACCCCTGATGGCTTTGTCTGCTTTTTGCTTAGTTGTTCTTCTGATGATTGCTAAGAATAAAGTTCAAATAAAAAAGTAGTTTCATTATGGAAAATAAGATAACACTAACCCACCTTAATATCAGAGAAAGTATCACTATCCTTCTTGCCAAGCTTATCCTTGTGGATCTTCTTTCTTCTGTCGTGGTCGTGAGTCTCTACTTGGTCGTGGTGAAAGGCGGAGATCTTACGCATTTTGCATCGGAAAGCACGCTTATCTTTCTTGTCGTTTTTGCGATCATGGGTGTCATAAAATTAGGCTTTAGTATTTATATTGTCTTACTATGGCTTAATGAGTATTACGAAATAACACCTGAGACGGTTGTGCATAAAAGCGGCATAATTTTTAGAAAGACACAGACATATAGACTTGAAGAAATTAGATTAATGGATGTTCAAGAAGGATTTCTCGGAGAGTTATTTAACTTTGGCACAATAACACTCTATGACACTTTTCTGAATAGATTTATGGATATGTATCTCATCCACAATCCCCATAGATATGCAAAAGTGCTTAAGAAGTTGCGACCGAATCTAGAAACGAAAAAAGACCGTGTTAATCTACCTCTTATGCCTCAAGAGGATGAATTATAGCTGCAATTAGCTGATATCTCCCACTTTGACATTAAATGGTAGGCGATAGAGACCGCGTTCTAGTCCGTAATTTAAGCGGTTAATGATTGACGACTGGTAGTCAAGTGATATGAAGTCATCTTTGGAACGATAATACGCACCTGCGAAGGCAAAGCCCTCGACGTTGCGATAGAGCTTAGATACTGCCTCATCAATGGATTTGCCGCTTCCTGTGATGATGGCGAGATTATGATCTGAGCCGACAGTTACCAGCTTGTCCTGCGTATTTTTTCTTACGTCCCAAAGCCAAAGATCCTTTTCCATATTGGGCTGGAAGTTAACAAGAATATCTGAAGAGACTCTTTCGGTATCTTCATCACGATTCATATTAAATAGCCTAACTGATGCAGCTACAGTTCCCAGGGTAAATGGAGACTGCTTATGTACGAGATTTTCAAAGAACTTATTGATCGAATCTGCCTGTGAAAGCTCGGTGAATAATGAGTTGTACCCCGGGCGATTGGAGCAGAACTCTCCGAAATACATTTTCCCGTCACGCTTGTTGATGAGGATAGATGCATCCCAAATAAATAATCCCTTATGCTTACGGGCCATTTCATCAACGACCGGTGGGAAAGCAATCTTATTGATCCTATCTTCCATATCGGTCGGAAAGACGAGATCTTCAGAACAGCCTGTCTGTACAGAGATATTGCCGCTGCCAAATGACTTATTCTCAAAGTTCATCGTCGTCGCAAGAGGAACACCGTCATAGTAGAGCTTCTCAGGTGTCAGTTCAATAATCGAAGGGATGTTCTCCTCCAAAATAAATCCTAGTTTTTCATATTTTTCAGGATAGTTCTGGAGCATTTCGACAATCTGATTGTTGGCAAGTGTCGGGTCTTCTATGGCCGGTACAAATGTCTTAGCGCTATCATGCTGACCTTTGAGAACCCACAGTGTCTGCGTTTTTTGCAAAAAGGCAATGCCGTCTTTTACTTTGGTAAATTCTTCTACCTGAGGAATGTAGAGCTTGGGATAGTGTTCTTTTACAAATTGCTTGGCTTTATCGCGATCTACCTCAAAAAGATAGTTTTCTTTGGTCGGAAAATTACCTTCAAAGCCTAAATCGCGCACCTGATCTGCCCATCGGTATAAATTATTTTCTTCAAAGAAGACAAAGTATTCATGAGGATTTTTTATTTCCTTCATTTTCTTAACGACCTCATCGGCAGGCAGAATATCTAAAAGTCCTCTAAAGAGTTCGAGACGACGTTTCTTATTCGCTTCGGTTTCATGGGCCTTGTTGACTTCTTTTTCCATGACATACTCTTTTATGTCGTCGATTTGTCCCACGATGACTTCACAACCCTCCTGCTTAAGCTTATAGGCAATGGGGAGACCTAATCCGTTGAATGTAATGAAGATATATTTCATAAAAACTAGTATAAAGTATACATATTCTGGAGATGGAGGACAAGACGAAAGAATTGTTTCTCCTACTACTTTCCTGTAAGATGGTGAAATGAGCTGGCAGTTACTCCTCGCAATTAGCGTAATTACCCAATCAATTTCTGTGTTGTTACAACGATTGCTTTTACATAAAGATAAGAGCGACCCCATTGCCTATGTAATAGTGTTCCAAGGACTCGTGGCGATCATAGGTACTGCTTACGTTCTCGTCCACGGCTTTCACATGCCGGATCTCACAAAGTATTGGTTCCCGATTCTAGCAACGTTCGTCCTCTATGGCCTGGCTCATACGATGTACGCCAAAACATTACAGCAGGTAGAAGCTTCGGTGGTCTCTATTTTCCTGGCTACTAATGCCATTTGGGTCATGCTCATGAGCTATCTACTCTTCCATGAACGTCTCAGTATTGAGGAAGTACTCGGAGCGCTGCTTATTTTTACAAGCGTGGGCATGCTCGCGGAGCGCTCAGGAAAACTAAAGCTGGATAGAGGTATTCTCTTGGGACTTCTTACCGGGCTTTTATTCGGATTTGCTACGGTAGCCTGGGTTTATGTGGGCAAACACGCTGATACGCCATCTTGGCTGGCATTAAGCTTCGCAGGTCCATCACTGGTGGTCTTACTTACAAATCCTAAGGCAGTAATGAAAATGAAGCCTTTCTTGCATGGTGGGACACTCATGAGAATGGTGCTTCTGGCGATTATCTTTAGTATTTGTAACATAACGCTTTTGACAGCGTATCAATATGGCAAGGCCAGCCTCATAGCTCCTCTCCAGCAAACAAGCTTGATCGTGACGATAGTATTAGCTATCATATTCTTACGAGAACGCACGCGCCTCTGGCAAAAAGCTATCGCTGCTACAGTGTGCTTTCTCGGAGTTCTTCTAGTAGCAATGCGGTGAAGTTTTAATTGCGGGGACGTGATATAAGTTTTCTGAGTCGAACTACACTTGCTTGGTTAGCACCACAGTCCGTTTCTTTCCTAAGTTTAAAAAGTCCGCTTCTTATTATGAGAGGCTTGTCACAATTTGCAACATCTTCCATAGTGGCAGTGGGCACAAAATACTCGGACTGTCTCCCTTCTGCATCATAAAAGTACATTCCCATCGGAACATGAACTGGAACTTCCTCTCCGGCTTCATTACGTCTGCTAAAAAGACGCGTAGCAATAGCGGGTTCAGCTTTATCCAGTGATCCTTCACAAGTACCCTTTTGCGGACAAGTATCGCAAAAAGATATTCCTTCAGGAGATTTCATAAGGCGAATTATAGCGTATTAAAGAATAGATATCAAAAAGTGTATGAGATGAGGACATCGGTAACACATTAGTGTTGAGGTAAGTATCAATATACTCAAGAGGAGTGAGGTAGTCAAGTGCTTGATGAGGACGAATAGAGTTGTACTCTACTAACCATTCAGTCAGTTCCTGATTAAACTCCTTTAGGTCTTCTATGCCATGATATGCCATCTGTACAAACTCTTCCTGAATGGTTCTGTTGAACCTCTCAAGTACGGCATTGTCTTTTGGCATTCTCACACGGGAATACCACTGAGGGAGGGAGAGATCTCTGCAAGCTTGTTTGAAATCTTTTTCAAATTCTGATCCATTGTCATGATGCAAATTAATGATCTCTCCCTCAGTAAGATAATGCAGTCTTTTAAGAAAGTCTGCTGCTTGTTTTGAAGAGTGGGTTGTATACAGTCTTGCATAGGCAAGCTTTGATACATCATCAATAGCTGTTAGGAGGTACCGATACCCTCCTGTAGAAAGCGTGAGAAGGACAGTATCAACATGCCAGAGATGGTGTACCTGATGCTTCTTCACAAACTCTGTAATACGTTTCTTTGGGTTAATTTGTGCCTGTTTCTTCTTTTCTTGTTGTTTGCGATGGGCTTTTGTATCAAAGTACAAATTACCTTCTTCAATCACTTTTTGTATTTTCCATGAAGACACTGTTTCTCCATACTCTTTGGTATAACGTTTTCGCAACTTCATCTTTCCCCAACGCAGGTGAGCTTTTCTCAGTTTGATGATGCGTATTCTTTGTTGTGGAGAGATTTCTCTATTCCTTGTCTTGTGTGGTGCTCGCGAATCTTCTTCCAGTGTATCAAGTCTTCTCTCGTCAAAACGATTAAACCACTTGTGGAAGGTTTTACGAGATATTCCAAAATGTTTTGCTGTATCTGTAACGTTTTCTTTCCCAACCGTGTGGTAGAAGATTATCCATTCTAGTTTCAACTGAGCTTGAGCACTGAGTTTATCTTTTCCAAGACTTCGTAACAGATCCCACTTCCTGGGAACAACCATGGGATTCCCTTGCAGATAAAAGGCATGTTTGTTATTTGTATACATCGATTTTTATCACCTCCTTTGGTAGATTTATATACCCTTAACGGGTATTATTCTACCTCGAAAGTGTTACCGATGTATCTCATCTTTTTC
>JAHFKE010000081.1 GCA_023245515.1 Candidatus Levyibacteriota bacterium | reverse complement strand
CTTAGTCCTGAGCTTGCCGAAGGATGTTTGTTTAAAGAAAAGCGGGAAAGAGATGCTATAATAGTTGAGGCGTATGAAAAAATTACTACTCATTCTTACTCTCACTTTCCTTACCTCCTTATTATTCACCACAAAAGCACATGCGATCGAATACCCCCTGAACAAGCCCAACAATAAGATTGGCATTCACATTCTCTTTGATCATGAGTTGATTCCGGCTGCCAAGTTGATCAATAGCAATGGTGGCGACTGGGGTTACGTGACGATTCCTATTCAAGCAGGAGATAAAGACCGCGTGAAGTGGCAGAAATTTATGGATATTGCAAAGCAGTATCATGTGATTCCCATTGTGAGACTTGCGACCGAAGGGGACTATTTTAATAATCAGGTGTGGAGAAAACCCACAAGTTATGATGTCATCGATTTTGCTAACTTTCTCAACTCGCTTGATTGGCCTGTAAAGAATAGATATGTCATTATGTTCAATGAGGTCAATAGGGCTGACGAATGGGGAGGAGAGGCAAATCCTGCAGAGTATGCTGAACTACTGAGCTTTGCCGTCACTACTTTCAAATCAAAAACCCCCGACTTCTTCGTCATAAGCGCAGGACTGGATAACGCTGCACCGAGTCAGATCCCTAAATTCTACAACCAATATGATTACTTGAGAAAGATGGACGCAGCAGTCCCAGGGATCTTCACCCAGATAGACGGACTTTCCAGTCATTCCTACCCCAATCCGGGATTTGCTCAAGCTCCTAATACGACCAGCCTTATGGGAGTCGGGAGCTTCTTCCACGAAAAACAACTTACCAAAACGCTCAGCAGGAAAGACCTCCCCGTCTTCATTACAGAAACAGGATGGTCTTCAGAAGCTGTCAGCGATAACTTGCAACTAACCTATTACGAACAGACCTTAGATACCATATGGAACGACGACAGCATTGTTGCCATAACCCCTTTTCTTCTTCAGGGCTCAGGAGGCCCTTTCCAAAAATTCAGCCTCACTGATGCCAGCGGCAATTTTTCAAAGATTTATAGTCTTATACAAAATCTGGCGAAAATAAAAGGCCTCCCAACACTACCGGCAAGCGTCCTTGCTGCCGAAACCTCTAATCCAGCCACAAATCCCAACCCTCCAATACGTCATTTCACAACCAAAAAAAATCCCTATCCTGATGTCCCCGTCGATGCTGTTATTCTGTACTCATACAAATGGCTGATGCACCTATAGGCAAAATCCGGATATCGAATTATAAAACGTTTTGAACATTTATATTTTGAGAATTGGAATTTGTTTCGGATTTGGTGCTTCGGATTTCTAATTTTAATTATGCTTACACTCATTCACGGAGACGATATCGTCTCTTCAAGGAAATACTTTCAAGACATAAAACAAAGACATGTTGATGCTCTTCTGATCGAGGGTGACAAGGCGAATCTGACTGATATTACACAAATATTTGAGGGCGGAGGACTTTTTTACGAAAGTAAAACTGTCTTTATCGAGCAATTCTTGACAAAGAAATTTAAAAAATCGGCAGCCGGATCAGCTAAGAAAACGGCTTCAGAAGCAGTCAATATAGCTGCCTATCTCGAGAAACAGGCAACAGATAACAACATCATTCTTTGGGAAGGTAAGGAGCTAGAAAAGTCTGCTCTCTCACTCTTTAAAATTGCGGATATTAAGATGTTCAAATTCCCTCAAACTCTCTTTCTCTTCCTCGATAGCATAAAGCCCAACAACGGCAAACAGCTCATCTCCTTGTTCCACAAGACGATTGTCAATTCAGAGGAAGAGATGGTATTCTTCATGCTTATCAGACAAGTCTGACTGTTTCTGGGAATAGTGGAGCCAACACCCGATCCGATTGATGAGATAAAAAGAGTACAGCCTTGGCAAAAAGATAAGCTAAAAAAACAAGCAGCTCTCTTTAAGAAAGAGCAACTTATACAGCTTTACTCCGACCTTTTTAAGATTGAGACAGGACAAAAAACAGGAGGTTTATCTTCTTCGCTCACTTCATCGATTGACTTTTTATTGCTCGGGATATAAGATATTTAGTAGACGTAAAAATTATGCCGACACTTAATAAAACAATGTTCCGCGAATACGATCTTCGTGGACGTGAAGGAGAAGATGAGCTTAATGACAAATCGGTATACCACATAGCGAAAGGCTTCGCAGTTATCCTCAAGAAACACAACGTCGATACCGCAGTAGTAGGATGCGATGCAAGAGGAACATCAGAAAGTTTTTCAGCCAACATTGTTAAAGGACTTACAGAGTCAGGAATTAACGTGGTTGATATCGGCACCGTGACCACCCCCATGGGCTATTGGGCACAATATTTTCTTAACATAAAAGGGCTTGTTATGGTAACCGCATCCCACAATCCTGTCGGGTGGAACGGAGTAAAGCTGGGGACAGATCTTTCAAAGACTCTCCTTTCGGATGAGATAAAAGAACTCTACAGCATTATCGAAAAAGAAGAGTATATAAACGGAAGCCAGCTAGGAACTGTCAAAAAACAGGATATTAAAGAGGACTATATAAAAGACCTTTTATCCAGAGCAAAGATTACGAAAAAGTTTAAAGTCCTCGTCAATACCGCCAACGGTACAGCAGGAATACTCACTCCTGAACTCCTCAGACGCGCAGGATGTGAAGTTGTAGAGCACTTTACAGAAGTCGATACGACATACCCTAACTACACTGCCAATCCTGACGGTACAGCAATGATGGAAGACACCGGAAAGCAGACAGCTGCGAACGGATGTGACATAGGTATGGCTTTTGACGGTGATTGTGATAGGCTCGGCCTCACTGATGAAAAAGGCAATACTATCTGGCCTGACCGCTACATTATTCTCCTTTCACGACTTGTGCTCTCAAAGCAGCCTGGTGCAAAGATTATTTTTGACGTGAAAGTTTCAGAGGCACTACCTGAGGATATTAAAGCACATGGGGGCATACCTATTATGTGGAAGACCGGTCACTCTCACATTAAAGCAAAGCTTGCTGAAGAAAAGGCAGCAATTGCAGGCGAAATGAGTGGACATATTTTCTTCGTTCAGGATTTTTATGGATTTGATGATGGAGCTTTCGCGGCCTTAAAGATGCTTGAATATCTCTCAACCCAAGATAAGCCTTTGTCAGAGGTCATCGCCGCAACTCCTTATTATGTCTCGACACCTACCATTCAAGTAAAAACAACCGATGAAGATAAGTACGACGTTGTTGACGCGCTAACCAAAGAGTTTAAGGAGGAAGGACTGAGAGTAATTGATATAAATGGAGCCAGAGTTTACTTCGAAAATGGGTGGGGACTCGTCAGAGCTTCCTCTAACACCCCCACGCTTGTTCTGCGATTCGAGGCAAAATCGCAAGAAGAGCTGGAAAAAATTGAAAAGATATTCAAAGAAAAGCTTGATAAATTTGACGTAGTGAACAAAGAATGGGACACAACCGGCCACTAATTCCAACATGCTTGATCCAAATCAATTCGATAAATCAAAATTTACAAATCAACCCTTTGCGCTCAAAGACACAACCAAGCCTTGGGGTTGGGAGATTATATTCACTAAACCTGAAGATCCTTATACAGGCAAAATTATCCATCTCAATGCTGGCAAACGATTTAGCCTCCAGGTTCACGATAAAAAGCAGGAAACTCAAATGTTGGTCAATGGAGAAGCAAATCTGATAATTGACAATGAAAATGGTGAACTCGTCACTATAAAAATGGAGCCTATGAAGGGATATATTCTCCTGGTTGGCCAGAGACACAGAGTACAAGCGATTACAGATTGTGATATCTATGAAGTTTCTACACCTGAGACAGGAACAACATATAGACTTGATGATGACTACAAAAGACCTGACCAGACAGAAAAACTGAGAGAAGAAGAGAGAAAGACGTTATAAACTATGTTGGATTTTAACAATACTGAAGAAATTTTAAAGCTGGATCCACAGAGAACACTTGAGACGACTGAAAATGCGCTCAAGCAGTTCAAAGCTGCCTGGGAAGAGGTTACCAAGCTTGATGTCCCGAAAATAGAAGGAATCAATAAGGTTGTCTTCTGCGGCATGGGTGCTTCCGTCTATGGAGCTTTGGCTCTGCGTGCATTGATGGGAAGAAATCTTCCATTCCCCACAGAAGTTATTAGTGATTATTTTGTCCCCGACTATGTCGATGGGAACACTCTGGTCGTTCTGACAAGCTATTCAGGCACGACAGAGGAAGTCCTATCCTGTGCAGAGGACGCCAAGGCAAAGAATGCCAAAATGGTCATACTGACCAAAGGAGGCCCTCTTGCCGAGTTCGCCAAAGATAACAACGTCCCCGCTTATATATTTGACGGTAAGCTAAACATTGCTGGCATACCACGGCTTGGCAATGGCTACACTATTCTCGGACTGATAGGATTACTCTCCAGAACAAAGGTCATAGATATAGAAGAGCATGAAGTAGGCAGTGCCATAACTAGACTTGAGGATAAATTCCAGGAGATAAAAGAAGCAGCCGTTGTGGAATTCAAGCTCTTTGAAAATAAAATACCGGTTATCTTTGCCGCAGAACATCTCTCGGGCAACGCTCAGATATTCAGAAATCAGTTCAATGAAACAAGCAAAACATTCTCTACTCATTTTCTTATCCCGGATCTCAATCATCACCTTATGGAAGGACTACAGTTCCCCAAAGGGGCTCCTCTACAATTTGTGATACTTAACTCTCAGAATTATTCAGAAAAGATACAAAAGAGAGTTCAACTAACAAAAGAGGTGATCAAACAGAACGGTTATGATGTCCATGAGTTCATCACAAGTGGTCAGACGGTCTATGATGACTTCCTGGAGACCTTACAATTTGGAAGCTTCGTGACTCTCTATCTTGGCCTTGCCTATGAGCAAAATCCTGCGATCAATCCCTGGGTCGATTGGTTCAAAGAACAACTCGCCTAGCTTCAAATGCACGACTCAATCCTAAGTTTTTCGCTACAATGACTGAATGGAATACTAAGGCAGTTTCCAGAGTTAGGACTGTT
>JAHFKE010000080.1 GCA_023245515.1 Candidatus Levyibacteriota bacterium | reverse complement strand
AGTCTACATGACACAAAGAGGAACCGAGTGGGGATACTCATTGTTTGAAGTCGAAGTATATTCTACATCCACTGCGGTAACACCTACGACTGCTCTAACAGGAGCACCCACAGCCGGACCGACAGCTATCCCGACAAGCGTTCCGACTGCGACTCCGACTCCTAAGCCGACTGCGACTCCGACAAGCGTTCCAGGAACCACGCCTATTACCACCAACAGTTCAAATCTCGCATTGAAAAAACCGTCAAAGGCTTCAAGTGTCTGGGAATGGAATCTTGGTTACGACGTAGCAAAAGCTTTTGACGGAGATGCTACCACAAGATGGAACTCTCAATCAGGAACGCAGTTCAACAACAATCAGTGGATCTCTGTGGATCTGGGAGCCAATACGACATATGACAGGGTCGTCCTAAAAGAGTCTTATCCTAGGGTTACCTCATTTAGAATCCAATCTTCTCAAGACGACGTGAACTACACAGATATACCAGGAGGATTAGGCACTACCATAGGAGATAACAAAACAATAGATTTCTCACCTGTAGTCTCAAGATATGTCAGACTGTATATGAATACCGCAAGTAACATTCCTACGATAAATGAAATGGAAGTTTATGCCATAGCAAGAGTATGTACACCACGACCTGCCAACATGATTGGTTGGTGGAGAGGAGAAGGCAATGCCTATGACTCTATAAGCACAAATCACGGTTTTATGCAGAGCGGTGTATATACAGGTCCAGGTAAAGTAGGGCAGGGATTTATTTTCCCGGGGGGCAATGACGATCAGGCCATCACATTCCCACAGGCACCTACTATCTATGATATTAGTACAGAACTTACACTCGAAGCATGGGTAAACCCTTCTACGCTTAATCCCGCTACAGGTAGACCGGCCAGTATCATCTCAAAGGGTACCTATCCACACACGGGACTGAGAAATTATGGCCTGTACATGCTCCAAGGCGGGGGATTGCTTTTGACAAGCATAGATTATAACGGTACCAAGACCTATAACCCAATTACCGCTATTGCTACTCCTACAGGAACAAGTGTACTGAGTGTGGGCAAATGGTCTCACGTTGCAGGCACGATCAAATGGGGCCCAGGAGGCTATATGCAGATTTATGTTGACGGTGTCCTCAAGGTATCGCAGGCTATCAGCACACGCCCCAATACAGATACCACACCTATTACCATAGGAAACGAAGTTGGTAAATATCCCTTCCCGTCAAGGCTCGATGAGGTAGGTGTCTACAATCGCGCGCTCTCAGCTTCTGAAATCCAGCGCATATATAATGCTCAGGAAGCTGGCAAATGCCTTTAAAACACCCCTTTTCAGGCATTCCAGCCACAAATAGCCTCAGATAAAATAGACTTATAGTTTGCTTTTCGATCCTAAATAGGGTATAATATAAGAATATCTATATGTCTTATAAGATTATGGCTAAAGCACGGCTAATTAACATACTCCTTGTGGCTGTTATCGCCCTTTTTACCCTTCTCCTTTGTGTCAAAGGAGCAGCCGGTAAGCCTATTTACTTCCAGACTGAGAAGTCTACCGTTGTAGGAGGCCCTTTTGAGTCTTCGAACAATACATCCCGCTATGCTCTCACAGAGTCTCTTGCAGAAAGAGGGACCGTCTTCTTCAACACCGATGAGGCAAAATTCGCCTCTCCCGACCTTGTAAGACATAATGGAAAATTCTTCTCCATCTTTATGCCTGGCATCTCTTATATAGGAGTGCCTTTTTACCTGATCGGAAAGTACTTCGGCCTCCAGCAGCTCTTTACGTACTTTTCCGTGACACTGTTTGGCTTTCTTAATCTCTTCCTTATCGCCAGAATCGCAAGCAAGCTTGGCGCCAATCTTTATGCAAGTCTACTTGCGGGCTTTCTCTTTCTCTTTGGAACTAACGCCTTGTCATACTCACTTTTCTACACCCAGCACATCACCGGTGTCAGCTTCTTACTTATCGCCCTTCTTGCTGCTCTTGGCAAAAGAACACTCCTAAAAAATGTCATTTTTGGTGTCTTTGCAGGAGCAAGCATTCTTCTGGATATTCCTAACCTTATTTTCATGCTACCTATAGGAATCTACCTCCTTTCTCACTACATAAAGCGTGAGAAGAATGAGAGCAATATCCGCCTATCTTTTAACATGAAGTTCATGACTGTCCTATTTGGTCTCATTCCTTTCCTGGTTATCTTTGCTTGGTATAATTTACAAACAACAGGCTCACCCCTGCAACTTGGCCAGTCACTCGGACAGACAAATTACTTCAAAACAGAAGTGGCTACACCCGGTAAACCATTGCCTGAAAAAAAAGCTAATGCTGAAGAGTCTACAGCTCCCACACACGCTTTACCTTTTATGCCTAGAGAGCAGATCACAGGATTCTATGTCCTTCTGACCAGCGACGAACGTTCATGGATCTTCTATAGCCCTATCGTATGGCTGGGGGCACTTGGCTTCTTCCATCTCTACAGACGCAGGAGAGATATCGGCGTAGCCAACACCATCGTCAGCGTCGCTCTTCTGAATATCCTTGTCTACTCCATGTTCGCAGATCCATGGGGAGGATGGGCATTTGGACCCCGTTACCTTATCCCTGCAGCCGCCATGCTTTGTATCGGACTTGGTGTCGCAGTACACGCATATGGCAAGCGCATCTGGTTCCTTATTCCTTTTGCCTTAGCAACTCTCTATAGCATAGGGATTAACGTCCTGGGCGCATTAACGACAGGCGCTGTGCCACCTAAGCCTGAAGCAGAACATCTACTCAGTCACATACCGTATACCTATCTGTATAACATACAGTTAGCCCAGGATGGGAAAATCAGTTCGCTTTTCTATCATCTTTTCTTTACAAACATTTCAGGATTAACATATATTATATTTATTAGCGCAATATTATCTGTTACTGTCGGCCTACTCTACCAATTAGCAGTAGCACCAAAAAAGAAGGGGAGTACACATGAAGGATAATCTTTTCACTGTTAACTTTAAGATACCACGCAACATTTTACACTTTGCTGAAAAACACATGCCAGTGCTGTTATTTTTTCTCCTGAGCATGATCTCGATCACCTCCTTTCTTTTCTTTTACGCCAATGGTGCGGGCATTGCCTACAACGATGCGAGATCACATTTGGATATCTCACGAAGAGTTGTTGAGAACTTAACACCCGGTTTTGCTCAGCTTGGAAGCGTCTGGCTTCCACTTCCTCATCTTTTGATGAGTGTCACCGTCTGGAATGACTTTATGTGGCATTCAGGCCTCAGCGGTGCGCTGATCTCCATGATATGCTACGTAGCCACGGGTCTTCTCATCTACAAATTCCTCAAGCAGCTTCAGGTAGGAATGTTCGGCAGGCTCACAGGAGTCGCGATATTCGCAGCCAATATCAATATTATCTATATGCAATCAACAGCCATGACAGAACTCCTGCTTATCACGACCATGCTTGCAGGATCATATGAGCTCCTGATGTGGCACAAAGAAGAGACGATTGTCCGCCTTATTAAAGCAGCCTTCTGGATCATGCTTGCCACACTTATCAGATATGACGGCTGGTTCCTCTTCCTCGCGGCAGTCGTTCTTATTTTCATCCATACTATACGCAAGCACGGTTATAAAGCGACAGAAGGAATGCTCGTTCTTTTCTGTACATTGGCAGGTTTTGGAATTTTTCTCTGGCTCCTCTGGAACCAAATGATTTTTAAAGACGCTTTATACTTTATCTTTGGCCCGTACTCCGCCAATACCCAGCAAAAGCAGCTTGAAGCAGCAGGCGTTTTAGCTACCAAGCATGACCTCATATTTTCGCTAAAAACATACTTATACGCCATGATTTATAACGGGGGATTCCTCACCGTTATCTTAAGCGGTTTTGGAGCAGTAGCCCTCTGGCTTGATAAAAAGCTTCCGGTAGATATCCGCATAGCGACTACTGCGCTTCTGACTCCATTACTTTTTAACGTCTTAGCTCTTTATCTGGGACATTCCGTGCTTTTCGTTGAGGGCTTATCGGGTAACTCATGGTTTAATGTCCGCTATGGACTGATGGTACTGCCTGCCCTTGCTATTTTCACAGCATTCTTGGTTCACAAGCTCAAATCCCTGAGGTGGGTTCTGGTAGCACTCCTACTTTTTGTCTCTATCTTCAGCTTTGCCAATCGTGATGCAGTGACCATCGATGATGCGCTATACGGTGCCAGCGGAAAGAACGTGAAAGAAGTCAGTGGATGGCTGAAAGATAATGCCACAAATAAAGAGGGTTTTGTCCTTATCTCGGTAGCCTCCCATGATGCGATTATTTTCTCATCAGGTCTCCCTATGAAAAGATTCATCCATGAAGGAACAGGTCTCTATTGGGATTTGGCTACCGCACATCCTCAGAGATGGGCGAGATGGATCATCATGCGTACCAATGACGTGAACGATGGGACATTCCGTATCCTACAGTTCAATCAGGAATTCAAGAAAGATTATATTTTGGTTCATAAATTCCCGTTTGCCGATATCTATGAATTAAAACCTGAGTATGTGGGTAAACTTAGAAATCAAATCGACCCAGCATTGCTCAATAAATAAAATGAAAAAACGTTCTTTCTTTACTCTGATCGTCCTCGCCGCCTTACTGGTGGCTTACGCACTTGGTGTTGTTAAGCATACACAATGGAACGTCCAGTCTATTGACACCATGAAATATTCCCGTGATCCAAGCCGCGAAAAGCTCCATGATCCGAAGTTTGATAAAGTCATTGACCAACAATTATTTGCCATTGCACAGACAGGCGCAACGCACGTAGGCATCGCTACTCCCTATGACGATGAATTTCTCCCTATTATGAAGCGCTGGGTTCAGGCCGCCCGGAAATATCACCTCAAAGTATGGTTCCGCGGCAATCTCTCAGGATGGGAAGGATGGTTTGAATATAAGAAAATAGACAGGAAGACGCATATCGCACAGACCAAAAGATTTATTCTTGAGAATAAAGAATTGTTTAAGAACGGGGACATCTTTACTTCATGTCCTGAATGCGAGAATGGATCAGGTGCCAATTTTGGAGACGATGTACAAGTTGCAC
>JAHFKE010000079.1 GCA_023245515.1 Candidatus Levyibacteriota bacterium | reverse complement strand
TATTACCTCATTTTCCAGAAGTCCGAGGGGAACCCAAAACTCTAAATCCTAAACTACTTACTACCTACTACCACCTACACCCTACACCCTACACCCTACACCCTACACCCTACACCCTACACCCTACACCCTACTAACATAGTCCGCCTGATGCTCCCTCTTTATCTTCTCAAAATCCGGGTTATGGAAGTGTTCTCTAATGAAGGCAAAGGTTTCGGATGGATCCTGGCTATTGACCATAATACCTGTCCCTACTTCAAAGCCTCCCAGAACTTTTATTCTGGGGATTAAACGGAGATACCAATTTTTCCCTGGATAAATATAAAAATTGAAAGGAAATTCATGTCCATGACGAAGGTCAAAAATTTGAATCAATCTGGATAGTATCATTGATAAATCAGGTATTTCCGAATCTGCAAGAGAACCAAAATGATGCCCTTTTTGCTTAGGCGTCACCCAGACTTCATCAGGCCACTCACTCGTCGGAGGACAAAAAATGGAGAAATACTTTGTTTCAAGAACATCTCCCCTTCTTTCGTCATTCTGGCTTGCCTGCCCGCCAAATTGGAGGGTCCAGAATCTCAAAACGTTACGGATTCTGGAGTCGCTCTGCTCCCCAGAATGACGGTGAATCCTTAAATCCAGTGGTGGTATCTGAAGCTTCACTTCCCTTGGCACCACTGCTATTTGACTATGCGGATGAGGAATACTCTCTCCCGATCCCAGTCCCCCATTATGAAAGATGTATACCTGCTTGCCCGCCGAAGCCTTGCTGTGTCCTTCCGTAGCTTTATGCGAAGGAGGAGCGAAGGAGGGACCATTTTTCATATGAAAGTTATATCGCTCTCGGTAGGTCTTGAAGATAAGCTCAACGTGAGACAGTGGCAATTCATCAAACCCCTTATGATGATCAGGAGATAAAACAACAATTTCATGATTTGGCGTAAAAGGAAATTTATTGGGAATCACTCTGACTGCATCGCCACTGTCATTCTGTAAACAAAATGGGCACACAGTAGAAGGCTTCTCCCCCTCCGCATTCATTCTCTTTGCCCGCCTCGGAGCGGAAATAACAGTCTTCCCCGTCACAGGATTCTTGAGGAAGGTAAAATCAGCCATACATATATTAAAGACCAAAGCTTGGACAATAAGCAATACAGATAATAGTTCGAAGGCTCCGGTGTTATTTCCCGAGGATTACGAGGATTTCTGCGGAGGCGGGCTTGGCTTCGTCAGCTGGAAGACTTGCTACTTCACCACCCAAGAATTTTGCCAATTGCGAGGCTAGAGCTTTTTGTTTACCTGTGAAATCAATGACCAATGTCTTTGTATGATCGGTTTTTGCGTTCCCCTTTGCTACGACTTTAATAGTGGAAAATTTCTCCTTCAATTGCTTCTCTGTGGCGCTTGCCAGACCTGAAGTCTTCGTGCCGTTATATATAGCTACAGAAACAGTCGCCGAGCTAGGCGTAGGCGAGAGTGCCGGCGAAACGGAGGCTGATGGTGAAGAAGATGGTGACTGAGGAGGATTTGCTGTTTCACCAATGTTTATCGGTCCAACTTCGATAATCTTATTAGCCTTAGGATCGTACAGAATGGCCTTCTGCGACTTGGAATAAATCAGCACTTTATAGCCGTTTTTGGCTTTGGCAAAAAATTTCTGATCTTTTAGCTTCGTGACGTCTGAAACTGTGGCAATTGTTGGCTGTTCATCTTTGGGGAGATCAATCAGCTTACCGACTTTATCAATCAGTGACTGTTGCTCATTCTGCGCCGCAAGCGAGGGATTCTTCAGAAGCTTCTGCGCCTTATCAAATTGCAAATAATAATAAATCCCCACACCTATTGCTACGACAACGACCAGAATACCCGCTAACTTAACAAGCAGAGGAACAAAAGCTGTCCCCTTTTTTGCCGAACTCTCCGCGTTCTCCGCGACAAAAGCTGATTCTTTCTTCGCACTCATCACCTATCATAATAGGTCATGAGCCAAATCGTGTCAAGCCAAAGCACTACACCTTATTTTTCCACCCCCGACACGTACTCATAGACTATCTTTGACATATTTTTCATCCTGATCCGCGCTGTCTCCTCATCAGATTTTGAAATCATACACAACATGTATGGCCTACGAACTACATAAACAATGCCGCAATCAAGATAGGATTCGTAATCCGGCAACATCACGACACCGATCTTATGAGCAACTGGCACACCTGAGGGCAAGCCCGCAGGAAGCTTATCTGTGAACTCGGTATGCGTCATATAGTTGAGTATCTCTTCTGAATGGTCTTTGGTCAGCACGGCTGAATAAAAAAGCGCCTTGAGGATTGAAGCATATTGTTTGGCTGAAAGAATAGCCCCTGAGTCTTTTATCTTCAGATTAATATCTAGCCCTTGATAGACGTCCTGAAAATCTTTTTCTTTAATCTGAGGAGTGAGCGCTTTTACGGCTGTATTATCAGAATTTTCTAGACCCATTCGGACTGCATCTTTTAAGTTAATCTCGTACCCTTCCCCCTTCTTCCACAAATCGCCAAATCGGTTATCGATCATATCCTTGGTAAGTTTAATTTTAGGATCGGATTCACTATGGGAACTTTCTTTATGTCGATAATATGCCATGACTACAGGAAGCTTGAACAATGAAGCAGCCAAAAAATCATTTTTCTCGTTGACTCCGATTGAAGTACCTGTAGGGAGATATTCAAAGTATACTGCAAACGAATCGCCGTAACTCATCGTCGTCTGCTTAATCTTCTTACGCAGAGGCAGAAAATTAATCAAAATATCCTGGGGAAACTCAGTCAAAATTCGCTTTGACAAATACGGATACTTTTTCTGTAGAGTAGCAAACTGATTCTCATTCCTAGCACCATTCTGCCAAAGAGTGAACAAGCCAATATTTGCAACAACACTAATAACAAGAACCGAAAATAACAAGTGCTTCATTGTCATTTAGTAATCTTAATAAATTACTCAATAAAGATGCAAGCGTGAATTTTCCCCCGATTCTTGACTCGTTAATATACTGGTACTTGATATATTACTCTCACTTCACTAATGACTTCCAGCAATCTCTCGATCAATAATTTCATATCTACCTCCTTCCTCGCCTCGCCGAAGTCCCGCTGAGCGGGACGTAGGCGGGTCAAAATATTACTACTTCTCACCTTGCAGCGCCGTCCACGAGAACAGCATGTCTTCTTCAAATACTTTATTCAGCAAGATTGTAAAGCCTTTAGCGGTTCTTCTGGCGATGACATATGTGGTACCACTTTCCAACATCCTGTCTTCAATATCTTTCTGCACCAAGTTGAAAGCTTCATCCGTTTGGTCAGGTGTTTTGGTAATCTGATCAAGAACAATATTCGCAGAGATTATCGGCGCCTGATCATATTCTTTCTCAAACTTCACTTCAACTTTATCCTCACCTTTCTTGATCAAAGCAACACCGACGCTATCCTTATTAAATGTCGGCCTGCCTTTGAAAGCCACATCGCCATGGAAGATTACGTTACCAAAGAAGTCGGCCATCTTGGACACTATTATATTATTCGCAGTTAAGGTATCTACGACGTTCAAAATCCCTTCAACCAGCGCATTCTTCTGGACACGGAGACTTCCTGAAATCGTAGCCGTTGCAGCTAAGAGTTCGTCAATCTTGGCCTGTCTAGCCAATAGTTGATCAAAGTCATTGGGCAGAGCTGAGGAGGAAGAGGCAACATCACTATCCCCCAAAACAGCTGGATGATTTGTATTATTCCCATCGGCCATTGGAATGTGTAGCTTAGAAATTAAGAACTCAAGTCCCTCAATGTTCTCTGCCCTTATATTTCGTGCTACCAATTCATCGGTCACGACCCTAGGGGCTATGATATCCAGTCCTGCTACGATACGATCCGTATGTACTTCTGACAGATCAGCACTCGTCCCTAAAGCATCTTTTTCAGACAAGAGCTGCGTAAGGATAGCCTTGCTTGATGCATCAGGTGTCAAACCATCCTGTGAAGCAAACTTCTCTCCTGTGTAATAACTGGTCGCCACATAGACCAACACTTTCCCAATTTGAGGTCCTCCAGACCCCTCATCCTTAGCAGAGCTGAAGCCTCCCATCGCCTGCCCGATTATCTGCCCTGCCTTCGTCGCCTTCATAGCAACACCGGGGATAGAAGAAGCAGTCAGCGAATCACCTGGCTTGATCTCACCATTCTCAGTCGACACCTTTGCGGGCACACGTCCTGCAAGCGCAACCGGAATAGCACGTGCTCCATCAATAGCAGCATCCTCCTGGCCTAATCGAAGAGCAGGTTTCTCGGAATAGATACCCAGAACCGCGCCACCCTTCCCCTCCGCCTTCTTCACAAATCCCCGCTCATTCGTATCAATCGCTACTACGTCTCCAGGCTCCAGAGACTCATCCCGCGTCGGATAATCCTCAGCCACGTCGTACGAACCACTCTGAGTCTTAATCCCGTGAGAGAAGATGAACGATCCAGTAGAGCCAACATTTGCCGATGCTGATGCCATAAAGTAAATCGAAGCATCATTCGTCAAGCCATTGACCTCGCCTCCACCTGTTTGAGAAGCTGCATGAAATTTAAGCGCATATGATTGATCTGTAATATTTGAATAGGAGTAAATTTCAGCACCTGCTGCCTTAGCTGTACCAAAGAAGAGTTGGTTGTTGTACGAAGTTAGAGTAGTGGCTTGATCGATAGATGCGGTACTGGCGAATGTTCCTGCTACTGCATTAACTGATATCCAATTAAGACCATCGATATATTGATAAATTTCTGCTTTCGTTGGCTCTGAGGTAGCGATATAAAGCCTGCCATTATAGACAGTCATTGCCCTAACCCCATCAATTCCTGTTGTGCCTCCACTTCTGATCGTTCCAGTTGTCGCTGAGGTTACACTTGTCCATGTTGTAGAAGTTCCTGCAATGGTATCTTCATAACGACAAACGTTTCCGACGCTTAAACTTGTTCCAGTGTCTCCATAAACACCGGCAAAAAGACGTCCATTATAGGTAACAACGGCTGAAACTTCACTATTTGTACTAGCAGCTCCGCAAACATTTCCTACAGCTGATATTGCTGTCGCGACAGCTGCTGCTGGAACACCTCCGACATACTTATCAACTTCTCCT
>JAHFKE010000020.1 GCA_023245515.1 Candidatus Levyibacteriota bacterium | reverse complement strand
AGGGGCAGCTTCCAAAAGTTGTTCTTGCGAAGCTGACTGAGATGGAGCCGGCTATTAAGCTTTTTGAGAATACCGCTGATGCGTGGCCGGTTCTTCTTGGATTTGAAGGTAAGAAAAATTACCTTGTTCTTTTTCAGAATAACATGGAGCTGCGGCCTGGGGGAGGCTTTATCGGGTCGTATGCAGTTCTAAGTATGGAGAATGGTAAAGTGGGCAAATTTCAGGTACACGACGTGTATGACGCAGATGGTAAGCTTAGTACGCATGTAGAGGCTCCCTATGGCCTCAGGCGGTATCTTGGCGCGTCACATTGGTTTCTTAGAGATAGTAACTTTAATCCAGACTTTCCCGAGAGTGCGGCCGAGGCTCTGCGATTTCTCAAGCTGGAAACAGGACAGACGGCTGATGGGGTTATTGCCATAGACACAGACTTTTTGAAGAACATTCTCTCGGTTCTTGGTTCGGTTACGCTTGATGACTACAAGGAAACAGTAACGGCAGACAATTTCTATCTTTTGACGCAGACACATGCTGAGAAAGATTTTTTTCCTGGCTCAACGCAAAAAAAAGACTTCCTGCGAGCACTTACTAGCTCTCTTGTCGCCACCTTGTCAGAAGGTAAAAATATTCCCTACCAGAAGCTTCTTGCGAAAACAGCAGAATCAGTAGGTGAAAAGCATGTGCTTTTCTCTTTTTCAGATCGAGGTATCCAGAATCTTTTTACCGTTAATAATCTCTCTTCATCTTTGTGGGACGGAAGATTGACGGAAGAAAATTCAATCCATGATTTCTTTGGTCTGATTGACGCAAATGTTGGCGCTAATAAGACGAACTATTATTTAAAGCGTTCCATTAGGCAGGATGGGGTAATTGATGAGACGGGGGATTATCAGACGACGGCGACTGTTACCTATGAAAACACAAGCAAAAAAGACAGTATATTTGGCGGAGACTACAAGAATTATGTCCGCTTCATTCTTCCTGCAAGCGCTTCGCTTCAGGCGGTGCAAATTGACGGAAAAGAATTGGGGACAGTACCGGCAATAACTGATCCTGGGATTTTTACAAAGAAAGACTTTGTTCCGCCTTCCGAGCTTGAGGTGGAAAAGGTCAAAATAAAAGAGAAGGAGGTCGTGGGCTTTCTTCTTATTGTTCCGGCTGGGAGTACAAAGACGGTTGGGATAACCTACGCAATCCCTCAGTCTATTGCTATTGAAAAACCATTCTTCTCTTATGATCTGAGCATCTTTAAGCAGCCGGGTACAGATAGTGACCCATATTCGCTTTTTGTTTCTTACCCTGCAGTTTTTGCATTGGTCAAGTCAGATAGTCAAGGGCGCGATCTCGGAGGCAAGTTTGTTTATTCCGCAAACTTGTCCGAAGACAAAAATATCAGGCTGGAATTTTCAAAAAAATAATTTCCTTATCCCTCAGCCCCAATTGCCATTTGCAAATTAAGCCATTGGGCAATAGAATGGAAAATGGCAGATGGCCAATAGAAAATAAATTTTTATGGATATCTTTTCACTTCTTCTCATAGTTTTAGGTCTTTGCTTGTTTGAGACAATCTCGAGTATTGATAATGCGATTATTAATGCAGAGGTGTTGTCTCGGATGGGACAAAAGGCACGTCAGTGGTTCCTTTGGTGGGGACTTCTGGTTGCCGTTTTTTTGGTACGAGGGCTTTTGCCATGGACTATTGTTTGGGCTACGGTGCCAAGTCTGGGGCCAATTGGTGCACTAACAGCGACTTTTAGCAATGACCCTTCTATCCACGAGGCAATTGAAAAAGCTGCACCGATTTTATTGGTGGGTGGTGGCGTATTTCTTATCTTCCTGTTTTGCAATTGGTTGTTTTTGGAAAAGAAGCATTACGGCCTGGTAGGGGAGCGATTCTTTCATAGGCAGGGCGTCTGGTTCTTTGCTGTCGTCTCAATCGTCCTTGCTGTAATTGTTTGGCTTGCTCTAAAAGTGCACCCCATGATGGCTTTTGGGGCAGTTCTCGGGTCGACAGCGTTCTTTATTACTCATGGATTTAGCGAAAACGCGGAAAAGCAAGAGAAAGAGCTTCTCAAGCCTGATAGTCAGCTATCCGATACGAGCAAAATATTTTTCTTGATGATCATTGATGCAACCTTTTCTTTGGACGGTGTTCTGGGTGCTTTTGCGTTTACTCTGTCTGTGCCCCTGATACTTCTAGGGAATGGCCTGGGAGCCTTTGTAGTGCGTCAGCTGACCGTTAGCAATATAGAGAGGATAAAGAAGTATATCTATCTTAAGAACGGTGCTATGTATTCGATTTTTCTTTTGGGTGTTATTATGGTCCTGGAGAGTTTTGGGTTCGCTATTCCGAACTGGCTTTCTCCTATAACGACAGTTGGCGTAGTTCTCTACTTTTTCTTCAAATCAAAAAGGGCCATTACTTAGTTCTTTTGCGTTTTAGCAAGCGGTGGGCATGTGATACGAGGGCGACTCTTCTTTCTTTTGTCCTCACTAGTTCTATAAGAGCAGGAAGAATGGAGAGGAAGATAACCAGTAAAATGATAGGCAAGAGGAATTTATCGACATCGGGGATAAATTTTCCAAGATAAAATCCTGCAACGGGAAGGCCGATCGCCCAGGCAGCTCCTCCAATGGCACTATAAAGAATAAATTTCGATAAATTCATCTCGCTGATACCTGCAATGATAGGTCCAAAAGTTCTGATGATCGGGAGGAAGCGAGCAAGGATGATGGTTTTGCCACCATGCTTGTCATAAAATTTCTTTGCCCGCAAAATATGGTCTTTATGGAAAAAGACCGACTCACTACTATAAAACAGTCTTTTGCCAAACTGCTTACCGAAGCCGTAACCTACGAGATTGCCCGCGACAGATGCTACAAAAACCAGGGAGCAAAGAACGTAGATGTTGAGATATCCTTGTGATGCCAATAGTCCGGCGGGAAAGAGAATGCTGTCTCCGGGAAGAAAAAAGCCGAAGAATAAGCCTGTTTCTGCAAAAATTATGCCGGTGATAACTGAGTATCCGACAGTCGCCCCATATAGTTCTACCCAGTGAGAAAGTTCAAACATAAATTTATTATAGCAGAAAAAAATTAAGCGCTTTTAGCCTTTTTGAGCGCTTCAATGCCGGGGAGGGTACCATTTTCGATAAACTCCAGCATCGCGCCTCCACCTGTTGAGATATGGGTAATCTTCTCCAAATACTCCTTCTTCGCAATTGCGGCCAGGGTATCGCCCCCTCCGACCACTGAGGTAGCTTTTGTATTCTGTGTAATTGCATAGTAAAGGAAGTCTGTGCCTCGTTTAAAAACAGGATTTTCCATATAGCCCACAGGACCGTTCCAGATGATGGTACCCGCCTTATCAATCACGGCTCCGAATTCTGCTTCCGTTTCAGGTCCGATGTCAAGAATCTGCTCATCGTCTTTTACCCCATCTATTTTTACAACACTACTTTCTTTGCTGTCCTGATTCTTGCCAACGACAAAATCTGCAGGAAGGAGAATATGTGTACCCTTTTCGTTAGCAAGGGTGAGGATCTTCTTTGCTTCGCTTATATCTTCATGTGAAACCAGACTATTGCCCAGCTTGTGTCCCTGTGCCATAAGTAGCGTATTGGCAATGCCCCCACCCAAAAGGAGATAGTCGGCAACTGTTACCAACTTTGTGATGAACTTGATTTTTGTTGAGATCTTCATACCTCCCATGATTGCCACAAAGGGTTTGACCGGATGTTCCATGGCCTTGCCAATCATGGCCATCTCCTTTTTTAAGAGTAAGCCTCCGTAAGAGGGGAGGAGGGTCGGTAGGCCTATGACTGAGGCGGATTTGCGGTGTGAGACGCCAAACGCATCATTAACATAAAGCTCTCCTAGAGACGCGAGTTTTTTGCTAAATTCAGGATCATTTGCTTGTTCACCTGGATAAAAACGGATATTTTCAAGAAGAATGATCTCATCGTCCTTTTGGTAATCAATTCGGCTTTGGTCTTTTGTGAAATCGTCCACAAGACGGATTTTATAGTGAGGCAGGTAGTCGTGGAGACGTCTGGCAATCGGTATGAGTGAATCTTTAGAACTTCTTTTTTCAGGTTCTCCCAGGTGGGCAATAAGAATGAGCTTGTTGTGATGCTTAAGAAGGTATTCGATTGTGGGGATTGATTGTTTTATTCTAGCGTCATCGGAAATAGAATGGTTGGGGTTGAGTGAGACGTTAAAGTCTACACGGAGGAGAATCTTTTTGTGCGAGATGGCAACTTCGTCGATGAATTTCATGGGACAGAAAGAGAACTCCCTCTCAGTATAGCATATGGTCTATGCGCTTATTTCTATAAATTCCACTTTTTGAAAAGAGGGATTGAGTTGTCAATTGTAAATTGCAGTCTTTAGGTTTAAAATAAGGATGCTATGAGTACATCTGTGGCTGAGGCTGCTTATCCGATAGAGTTTCACAAGAAGGATGCGGAGGCGTTAGGCAGGTACCTCCAGCAGCGTCAGTGCGTCAATCTGGTTGGTATGAAGCGGGTAGGTATCAGTCATTTCCTGCGCTTCTTCCTGAATCACAAAGACATAATAACCACGTATATAGATCCACAAGAAAAGCATCTTTTTATTACTGTTGACCTTAACGACTTAGTAGAGCTAGAGCTTTATCCATTTTGGACCTTAACGCTCAAGCGGATTGTTGATGCGGTTCAAGCATCAGATCTGAATCCCAAAACAAAGAAGAAGATAACTGCATTGTTTGACAAGAGTATTCAGTCCCAGGATTTATTTATCGTCATCGATAATATACGACAAGCATCCTCTCTTATCGTTGAAAGCGACATGTTTCCGACAATCTTTTTTCTGCGCTTTGACCGACTGAAAGACAAATTTAACCCATCCTTTTTTGATAACTTAGAAGGCCTTCGAGATGCTGCGCATGGAAAATTGTCTTTTGTCTTCACGAGTTATAGGAGTCTCAGAAGTATGTTCCCTCTTTCTCGCACACTCCTGTCTGTTCTTGCCCAAATGATGTACGTAAAGCCTATCGACCAAAAGGGTATGGGGATTATTTATAGCGAGTATTGCAGACGGTATCACTTTAGTCTCCCCACACTTGCTGAAAAGGCACTTTTTGATATGAGCGGGGGTTATGTACAGTATTTGCAGCTTGCCTTGGTCGTACTTAATGAGGATAAGGAAGGATCGGTCTCTGATGAATCAAACCTGCTTGCCATACTTCTTAAAGACGAGAGGATTACTCTGCAGTCAGAAGAACTCTGGGAAAGTTTGGGAAAAGATGAGAAAAGAGTCCTTCTTGACATTGCCAAAGGCAAGGAGGTTTCGAAGGAAGATAGGGAGCGCAGTTCCTATCTTTGGGATACGGGCTTTGTTCACGAAGCGGAAGGGAAGCTTATTGTTTTCAGCAGTCTTTTTGAAAGATTCTTGCTTCAAGTGCAACAGGAGCAGACTAAGAAGAGCAAGGTGGACCATTTGACTCGTAAAGAAAACCTACTTTTTAGCATGCTCAAATCTCGCATCGGTGAGATTTCAGAGCGAGATAAGATTATTGAGACAGTATGGCCTGAATATCATGAGTTCGGGGTTTCTGACTGGGCAATAGATCGACTTGTCGCCCGGGTCCGCATGAAGCTGCGCGAACAGAGTAGTCCTTATGAAGTTGTGACCGTAAGAACCCGTGGCTACAAGTTAACCATGGCCAAAGAGTAGTATGGCAGCATTTGCTGAAAACGAAAGAGTAAAAAGGCCTGAAAAAGGAGAAGGTCACTACAAAAGCAATCTCCGCGACGTTCAATTCAACTTGTTTGAAGTTTTCGGACGAGATAAAGTTTACGGAACAGGAATATATGAAGCGGTTGATGTCGATACTGCGCTTACTCTTCTGCAGGAAAATGATGCTCTTGCCAAGCGTATGGCAAAATCTTTTACCGCTGATGACCGTAATCCTTCTGTGTTTAATCCAAAAGATAATACTGTCACTGTCCCTGAAGGCTTCAGGAGAGCTTATGAGGACTACATAGAGTCCGGATTTTATATGGCTGGTCTTCCTGAGGAGCTTGGTGGAATGAATGCTCCCCGCAGTCTTACGTGGGCAATGAGCGCGGAGATTGTTGGCGCCAATCCGCCTGTGCTTTTTAACGCGTTTGGGCCGACAATGGCGGCTATCCATTTGAATATAGAGAAGAAGTCAGGCAGAGAAGATGGCTTTGGGGCAAAGGTTGCCAAAAATATCGTTAACAAGCAATGGGCAGCGACGATGGTACTGACTGAGCCGGACGCGGGATCGGATGTGGGCGCGGCGATAACAACAGCAAAACCGGTACTTGATAAGGATGGCAGTCCTACGGGAGCTGTCCACATAGAAGGTGTGAAGCGTTTTATTACTGCGGGGGAGCATGACGTGGCAGAGAATATTGTTCACTATGTGCTTGCCAGGCCTCCTGAAGGTAAGGGATTGGGTACCAAAGGATTAACGTTGTATATGGTGCCAAAATATTTGTTGGATCCTGAAACGGGTGATTTTCTTATAAAAGATGGGCAGAAAGTTCGAAATGGTGTGTATGCCACGAATTTAGAGCACAAAATGGGGATAAAGGCCTCGCCGACGTGTGAGTTGACCTTTGGTGAAAAGCATCCTGCGGTTGGGTATGTTGTCGGAGAAGAGTTGCAAGGTATCGCGAATATGTTTAATGTCATAGAGGATGCCAGAGGGCTGATCGGCAAAAAATCTGCCGAAACTCTCTCAACTGCCTATCTTAACGCGCTTGAGTATGCACAAACTCGAGTACAAGGGCCGGACATGACGCAAATGGCTGATAAAAGTGCTCCAAAAGTTGAGATTGGTAAACATTCCGAAGTCCGTCGTAGTCTGGTGTTACAGAAGGCTTATGCTGAAGGGTTGCGCGCGCTTTCCTTTTACACAGCAACCTATCAGGATGATATGCAAATAGCTCGGGCAGAGGGCAGAAAGGATCAAAAAGCAGAGGGAATAAACGATCTCCTCTTGCCGGTTGTTAAGGGTTTTGGTTCTGAGCGGGCTAATGAACTTATTTCTAAAAGATCTCTGCAGGTTTTTGGCGGATCTGGCTTTCTCAAAGACTATCCAATGGAGCAATACGTGCGGGATTCTAAGATAGATACGATTTATGAAGGAACCACCGATATCCAGGCCAAGGATTTTTTCTTCCGCAAGATTGTCGGGAATACGATGAAAGGCGGAGATGCTTTTTCCTCGCTTATGGGAGAGGTAAAAGGATTTGCTACAGATGAGAGTGGGGAGCTTGCTCAGGAACGTCAGTTGTTACACGATGGAGCAGGGGATGTTCAGGCAATCACAGATCTTATGGTTAAAGAGTTATCAGGATCGCTGGAGGAAGGAAAAGAAAAGGATATTTATAAAGTCGGACAAAATACCGAGCGTTTACTTATGGCATTTGGTGACTTGATGGTAGGCTGGTTGCTCCTGCGTCAGGCAGAAGTGGCTCAGAAGAAGCTTGATGCCGGGGCCGAGGGAGAAGATAAGGCATTTTATGAGGGTAAGGTGGTGACGGCCAAGTTCTTTGCCCGTGAAGTGCTGCCGCGTCTTGCGGCTGATCGCAAAAGTGCCGGGATGGTCAACAACGAGATTATGGAAATGCCAGATGGAGCTTTTTGACTGTGAGATGTGCTCAGCTCCGTTGAACCCACAAAACCCGCTGTGCTACAATTAGCTTCATGGACAAAGCCTACAATTTTAAAGAAGCGGAAGAAAATCTCTATAGCAAATGGGAGGAAGCGGGGTATTTTACGCCACAGGCCCGATTTGGCAAAGGAGACAAAGACGCCTATTCAATCATTCTTCCTCCGCCCAATGCTAGTGGTAAGATGCATACCGGAAATGTTTTGATGGTTGCAATCGAAGACCTGCTTATTCGTTGGCATCGCATGAAGGGAGATCCTACGGTTTGGATTCCGGGGACAGACCATGCTGGTACCGAAACCCAAATCACTTTTGAGAAAGAGCTCAAGAAGCAGGGCAAATCTCGTTTCAATTATAGCCGTGAGGAGTTTTACAGCAAGATAAAGGAATTCGTGGAGGGCAATAAGGGGGAAATTGTGCAGCAATTGCGTAAAATGGGGGCGAGTGTTGATTGGGATAGGTATATGTTTACCCTTGATCCTCAAGTCGTTAAAACGGTCCATGAAACGTTTAAGAAGATGTATGATGATGGGCTAGTTTATCGTGGTGATTACATGGTTAACTATTGTGTCAAGTGCGGAACCACATACTCGGATGTGGAGCTTAAGCATGAAGAGCGTCAAGATCCCCTTTATTATGTAAAGTATGAGCGTGTACACAAAGATCATGGGGAACAGTATCTTTCTGTGGCCACTGTTAGACCTGAGCCAATCGCGGAAGATACTCACTTGGCAGTTAATCCAAAAGATAAAAAACATGCAAAGCTGGTTGGAGAAAAGGTGCTCAATCCGTTGACTGGGGTAGAAATGGAAATTATTGGGGACGAGTTTGTTGATCCGGAGTTTGGAACGGGTATTGTTAAGCTTACTCCCGCAGTAGATAAGAATGATTATGAGGTGGCGCTTAAACACAAATTGCCAATTAACGAGGTATTAGATTTACAGGGGAAAATGAAGGGGAGATATGAGGGGCTGAGTGTCAATGATGCACGCAAGAAAGCAGTTGAGGAGTTAGAGCAAAAAGGACTAATAGGGAAAGTGGACGAGAAGTACATGCATTCTGTAGCCCTTTGTAAAGCAGGTCATAAAATAGAGCCAATGATTCTGCCAAATTGGTTTGTTAAGGTTGATGCTCCGAAAAAATCATTAAAAAAGCCAGCGCTAGATGCTGTTAAAAAGGGAGACGTAAAGATTTTTCCTAAGTGGCAGGAGATAAAGTATGTTCGTTGGATGGAGGAAATGCGCGATTGGCCGATTTCGAGACAAAATGTGTGGGGAATACGAATACCAGTTTGGCATAGGGTGGATGGACATGAGGTGAGACTGTGGACGTTGTTTATTGATAAGAATGGTCAGCAGCATCAGGGTAGTATTGCGCAGCATTATGATAATAACTTTAGCTTAGAAGAGATTAAGGCCGGTATTCAGAGAGTTTTGGTTCCTTTTTATGAAGAGCATAATCAACCACAGATTTATATTGGGGAAAACGTGCCCGTAGAAGGTCAGTGGATTCGGGAAACAGACACCTTTGACACATGGTTTTCTTCAGGACAGTGGCCACTGGTTACTCTTGGCTATCCTGATTCTGAGGATTTCAAAAAATTCTACCCGACTTCAGTTCTGGAAACAGGATGGGAGATTATTCGGCTTTGGGTTTCTCGCATGATGATGTTTGGCTACTATCTGACGGGAGAGCCACCATTTAAGGACGTTTATCTCCATGGCATGGTGAGAGCCTTGGATGGGCGAAAAATGAGTAAGAGTTTGGGTAACGTGATTAATCCTGAAGAATATGTTGAACAGTATGGTGTTGACGCTCTGCGTATGGGTCTTATTGCAGGTACGGCAAATGGCAAAGACTTCAACTTTCCAAAAGACAGAGTCATTGCATATAAGCATTTTTCTAATAAGATTTGGAACATGGGAAGATTTCTTCTGATGATGCGGGAGCAATGGGATAAAGAGATCCCTAGGTTTGAAGATCTTGATAAAAAGAGTCTTAACGACGAGGACAAAAAGATACTTAATGGTCTTAATAAGCAAATAGAGGGGGTAGAGGGATTCTTAAATAAATTTAGATTTGCTGATGCAGGAGAATTTATTTATCAGTTCATGTGGCATGAAGTGGCGGATAGCTATATTGAGCACGTAAAGGTGAGAGAGGACAAAGATGTTGCGCTTTCAGTTCTGACACATGTGTATATGACCTCTTTAAAACTCCTCCATCCGTTTATGCCTTTTGTGACGGAGGCTATTTATCAACAGATGCCTGATCATGGCGAATCAATCATGATTGAGGAATGGCCCGCCTAGGTTCGTCATCCTGGTAATCCGCCAATTGGCGGAGCATCCAGGATCTCTAACAAAGCGGTGCTTTTAGGAGAGATTCTGGATCGCGTCAAACGCGACTAACCAAGTTTGACTTGGCACGGCATCAGCTGAGCTGAGCTCTGCCAGAATGACGCTAAGACATAAAATGTTGATTTATAATCTATGGTAAACTATGTCTAAACGCAAAAAGCGCATGAGTCAATCACTGCCCAAAACATCACAATTCCCGAACATTTACCGATTTATTACCGAAGATATTTACTCTGCTAAGACTGTGCATGTTTACAAGGTTTCGGTTGCCAGCTTCTTTTCGGGAATTCTCCTCATTGCCATAGTGCTTGAGGCCAATATTTTGCTACAGAATATAGAAATTGCCAAGAAAACTGTGAAAGAGCGTGAGCAGGTAGCAGTAGAGGCTACGTATTGGAAGCATATTTCCGAAAGTTATGCCGGACATAGGGATATTTACTATAGAATAGCTACGCTTGAATATAAGTTGGGCAACATCAATCAGTCAAAAGAGTATCTTCGGAAGGCGCTTGAAGCTGACCCTAACTTTGACGGGGCAAAAGTGCTGGGAGCTAGGGTGGGGTTGTAATTAATTTCCAATTTGCAATTTTCAATCAAATTGTAATGACTCAATTTTGTATTTTGGAGATTGAACAACTGGAGCATTCAATGAAAATTGAGAATTAAAAATTGAAAATTTGGGGGACTACTCTTCTTTAGCAGCTTCTTCTACCTTTTCTTCATCAGTGCTTTCTTCTTTAGCTTCTCCTTCTTCGCCTTCTGCTGCAGCCTCACCTTCAGCTCCTTCTTCTACTTCGGGTTCTGGTTCAACTTCTTCTGCTGCAAGTTCTCCAATCTTTGCTATAACCTGGCTTGCATCAGTGAGGATTTCTACTCCTTCAGGAGCCTTGAGGCTGCCGACTGCTACATGGTCATCAACAGCAGCCAATGTTTCGACATTAACCTCAAATCCTTCAGGAAGATTGTCGGGTAGCGCCTCAACCTCAACCTCGTAGAGTGTCTGCAGAAGAATTCCAAGCTTCTCGCTAACAGCCGTAGGTTCGCCTATAACTAGAACGGGGATCATTGCCTTAATTTTTTCGCGCAAGTTAACCTGATAGAAATCAACGTGAAGAGGCATATGCGACTTCCAATCGTATTGGAGGCTTTTGATCAGAACAGGCTTAACGTCGTCTCCTACTTTCAGATCAACGATGCCTGTTTCTCCGACCTGCTTGTGCACTTCTTCAAATTCAGCTACGCTGAGCTGAAGGGAGGTAGAGTTGAGATGCTTCCCGTAGACATTGGCAGGAAGCAAGCCTTCGCGTCGCAGTTTTTTGATTTTTCTGCCAAGTACAGAGCGTAGCTCAGCCACCAATAACGGATGTTTCATAGACTTAATTCTATACAAACCCGTTTTATAATACAAGGGGCTGTTTGGGAGCTAGGCGCAAGACTCTATGTTGGATTGACCCCCCACCGGATTTATTAGGAAAAAAAGATTGTGAGAAAAAGAATTCCCAGAGGGATAATAAATATCAAAAGATTTGCCTCAGGATAATAATCCTTTTCTGCTCTATTATTGGGAGTATTTCTTGCTGATTGCTGTGCGGGGGTAGTTGAGGGTTGAGAATTGGAGGAGTTAGTAGCTGCCGCAAGAAGTTCAGCAAATTTTTTGGTTCCTGCAGTAGTTGGGTGAATGCCATCCGGGCCTACGAGAGTAGGATCTGCTGTTGCGGCGCCTCCCCAGTCAAGGATCTTGATTGATGAATTCGTCTTTGCAGCCGCATTTATGAGTTGATTATTTGCGTTTATCCATGATCGCGCCCCAAACTGAGTCATGAAAATAATCTGCGAGCCGGAAGTAATACTCAGCACGCTTTGTATATCTGCTTGTGTAATTGGGCCGTTGGTTCCCAGTAAAAATGCAATTGTTGGCTTGAGCTGTCCTGAGTTCTTTACTTGTTGGAGGATAGGAACACCAGCTGACCACTGTCTCCCGACCACACCATCAACAGAAGCATTAGGAAGAGCTGTTTTAATATCAGCTTGCGATCTAAGTGATATAGAATCACCAATAACCGTCAGCGCATTGTCGCTTGGCGCAGCCTTAGCTAGAGGAGTGGTGGTGAAAAATGCCGATACTACCACGATGATACAAAAGAGTATCTTGGTAATCATGGGGAACTTCTGGAGCTTCATCTCTGTTTATTTTAGCATTTTTCAGCTTTAGAACAAGTCATATATCTCTATGTGATAAAGTAGAGATATGAAGATTTTGGGTATTGATCCGGGGATTGCGAGGATGGGGTGGGGGTTGGTCAGAGTTGAGGGGGGAGCATTAAGAGTTGAGGGTTATGGGTGTATTGAGACGGATAAAGGGGTTGCTTTGGAGGAGCGGTTGCGAGTAGTGCATGAAGACATTTCCCGAATAATTACCGAAGAAAAACCGAACGCCTTGGCGATTGAGGAGTTATTTTTCAATACCAATGCTAAGACGGCTTTGGTGGTCGGTCAGGCACGCGGCGTGGTGCTTCTAGCTGCTGCGCAACATGACATTCCTGTAAGTGTCTATACGCCGCTTCAGGTGAAGATCGCAGTGACAGGGTATGGGAGAGCTGAGAAGAATCAGGTAGGAGAGATGGTTAAAATGATTCTGAAATTAGACAAGGCCCCCAAGCTTGATGATACGGCGGATGCGCTCGCAGTGGCGCTTACTCACGCTTTTTCTTACAAGGTAAATAAGTTAAAATAGGGGAATATGGATTTTGCTTTACGAATTATCACACTCATTCTTTTTGCTGGATGGCAGGGATATTGGTTGGTTACGGGGCGCAAGGCAGACCGCGAGAAGCCAAAAAAGCCCATAAGCACAAAATTGGGCTATATCAGGAGATATATTCCACAGTATGTTGTTTACGCAATTATTCTTTTGCAGGTTCTCGGATGGCAAATTTTTACCGTTAATTTTCCTTCTCAAGAGATAGGCTTTTTTCTGGTCGTTTTAGGTATAGCAATAAGTGTTAGTGCGAGGATAACTCTAGGGACAAATTGGGCGCACGCTGCAGAGTACCAAATCAAGCAAAAGCAGGTTCTCGTCACCAGCGGCATCTATGCTTATATACGTAATCCTATTTACACCGGTCTTCTCATGGCAGTGGTTGGCGCAGAGCTTGTTGCGAAGAGCTATCTTTTTATTGTGATTGCGCTCATTGGGTTTTTGGCAGCTTATAAACAATCGAAGCTAGAGGAAGCGATTTTGGAGAAGCATTTTGGTAAAGCATACATCGAATATAAAAAGAAGACGAAGCTGCTTATTCCCTTTGTTTGGTAGTGGTAGCATGGTATAATTTCGGTACTTCATGATTGGACTGCTTAAAGGTACGGTTGAATGGAAAGATATATCGGCAATAATTGTTGATGTTAATGGTGTCGGTTACAAGGTGTTGGTTCCTTCAAATGTTTCCTCAGTAGCCGGACAGCATATAAAATTGTTTACCCATACCCATGTCAGGGAGGATGTTCTGGAGCTGTACGGGTTCTTAGAGCCGCAGGATTTGAAACTATTTGAATATCTCATCAGTGTCTCAGGTGTCGGGTGTAAGACGGCGCTTGGGGTTTTTGCTGTTGGGTCCAGGTCTCAGATCGTTGGCGCTATTGCTGCAAATGATGTCGGGTTTTTCACCTCGGTTCCGAGACTCGGCAAGAAAAACGCTCAGAAGATTATCATTGAGCTCAAAAATAAACTGGGCGGAGGTGGGGATGTTGATCTGTCCCAAGATGGGTCTGAAGGTAATGAAGTCGTTATGGCGCTTCAGGGATTTGGGTTTACCCCCCAGGAGGCAAGAGCAGCCCTTAAGGGTCTAAATGGCGAAGGGACAACGGTAGAGGAGAAGATAAAACTTGCCCTGAAAAGTATGGGTAAGTAGAATGGCCAATTAACAATGACCAATTTTAATGTATGGATAAAAAGAAGTTAAAAACAGAGGAGGTTAATCCTGAAGAAGAGGTGTTGTTCACTTCTCTGCGTGCTGGTAGTTGGCCTGAATTTCATGGGCAGGAGAATGTCAAAAAGGCGCTACGGATTGCTATTCAGGCAGCAAAGAAGCGGAAAGAAGCGATTGAGCATGTGTTGTTTTATGGACCCCCCGGTCTTGGGAAAACAACACTCTCCCACATCATTGCCAAAGAGATGGACGCCAATATCAGGATCACCTCAGGTCCTGCTTTATCAAGAGCCGGTGATCTGGCAGCAATTCTTACCAACCTCCAGCCCAAGGACGTGCTTTTCATTGACGAGATTCACAGACTGCATAAAACCGTTGAAGAGACGCTGTATTCGGCTATGGAGGATTATGCGCTGGATGTGGTTCTGGGCAAGGGTCCTTCTGCTAGAACGCTCCGTCTGGATTTGCCACATTTTACGATCATCGGTGCCACGACCAGGGCTGGACTTCTCTCGGCGCCACTCAGGGATCGGTTTGGTGTAACACACCGGCTGAATTTTTATGAACCGTCAGAACTGATAACGATTATTCTGGGAGGTGCCCAGAAGCTGCAGATAGCGATTGATGAAAAAAGTATGCACGAGATCGCTAAGCGCGCCCGCGGTACGCCAAGAATTGCCTTAAAGCTTTTAAAGCGTGTCAGAGACTATGCTCAGGTAAAGGGAAAGGAAGGAATTGATATCACATCAGCCCAAGAGGCGCTAGAGATGCTTGAAGTGGATAGTCTGGGGCTTGATCCGCTGGATAAGAAGTATATGGAAGCGATTATAAAAAAGCACAGGGGTGGACCTGTGGGAGTCCAAACGATTGCAGCCACGGTATCAGAGGACACAGGAACGCTTGAGGATCTGGTTGAGCCGTACCTCCTCCAACTCGGCTTTCTCCAGAGAACCCCCCGTGGTAGAGTTGCCACTAAAGCCGCGTATGAACATTTGGGTGTGAAGCATTCTGGGGATCGCTGATACTCTTTAGCCATGAAGCTTCCGTCCTACGTAAAACCATACCCAAAAATTTGGAAACTTCTCCCGTTTGTCAAAGAATTTGGAGGCAATTCGATTTATCCAACCATCTATTTACGGGAAGATTTTTACCGCGATCTTTTAAGAGACAATCCGCATCTGCGCAGTATTGCTCTTCTAAAACATGAAGAAAGCCATCGTAAGAGACAGCAAGAGATAGGACTACTACGGTTTCTTTTGAAAAACTACTTTTCCCGAAGTGCCCGTCTGGAAGAAGAACTGACTGCTTATCAAGTGAGCATGCAAATATGGAAGAAGCATGGCTTAGAATTTCCCATCGAATATCTTGCCAAGAACCTATCCGGCTGGATGTATTTGTGGGCAACATCATATAAGAACGCAAGAAAGAAGCTTGAAAAAATGTGGGAGGAGGCTTGAGGACAATCTCGTATTCTACCAGCAGATAAAGAGGAAGCAGGTTTTTTTCGGAGTCAGAGTCGGTCTTGGTGCGACTAGAGGAGCAGGCTTAGATTTCATAACGGGTGTCTGTGTAGGAGATATTGTCTTCCCTTTTCCTGTTGCCGGCAGCAATGGGCCAAGCGCTTTTTTGATTGCACTGACTATACCCTTGAAGCTATTTGAGGCAGTAATGGTGTATGTTGCTTGTTTTTTAGGATAATACCTGATGATGGTTTTGGAGTTTTTTGCGCCCGTTTTGATAGTAAGAGTATTGCTCCAGGGGCCTGCCTTGCAACCATTTCCAGCTCGCACCTTAAACGTATATATCGCGTTGTTCTTAAGCTTGTAGACATCATATCTCAAGGCGCCCGTTGTTTGGCTAAGCGAAAACTGAGCGCCATAGCCCTCACTAGCCATGCCATCCCCGAATGAAACATAGTAGTCGGTATACGGTTGTTGAGCAGGCGCAAAGTATATGGTTGCCGTCGATCCGGTCGTGTCTATTTCAAAGGGGTTTGGTGCAGACCTGGGCGCTTGATTTGTGCACGTAGGTGTTCCTGTCGATGAGCCGCCTCCACCTGAAGAGCTACCGCCTCCGCTTGAGCTGACGCATTGTCCGTTAAAGAATTTTGCATTATATGCGCATCTCCCATAAGGTGTGGCATAAATTGTGCTTGGAACTAGTAAGAAGAACACGACCATGACTAGCATCGTGGATCGGAGTAGGAGCAATAATTTTTTATTTAATAGCCTCATTCAATCAATCTCCTGCTTGCATCCAGTATATATGTCTCTATAATTTAATCAAGAAGGCAAAGATGCATGCTGATGTATTGTCTATTGTATCTGCCGGGATGAAGAGCTTGAGAGGAGGGAATGTCTAGTTATGTCGCGACTGCCAACAATAGATGGAGATGATGGTACATGGGGAACAGTTCTCAATGATTATCTTTCCGTGTCGCTTAATGCGGATGGTACGACCAAGGACGGGATTATCAATGTCAAGACGTATGGCGCTACAGGAGACGGGACGACAGACGATACTGCTGCTATCAATACTGCCCTTGCTGCTGCCACTGCTGGATCGAAAATATTTTTCCCGGTGGGCACATATATCGTAGTTCCTGATGGTACTGGCAACATGCTCAGGATTGGTGCGCAGAGCTTAGAGCTCTTCGGTGCCGGACGGGACGGGTCGATCATAAAGGTGAAGGCGAGTGCTGGCAACTACGAATCGGTCATCACCAATAAGTCTACCGGGAGTGTGAACGTTAATATTTCAGGTTTTCGCATGCGCGATCTTACGATCGATGAGAACAGTGCCAATAATACAATCTCTGATGTCTCAAGTGGTGGTCCTCTATTTACCACTTCTCCGCGATATGCCCTGCGCTGTTTTAACGGTTTTGACGGGGTGATCGAGAATTGCCGTTTTACTAATTGTGACAATGTAAATACGATTACGATAAATGGTGGCTCAACTATCGTTGGGCGCTGGGCAATTCGCAACAGTCTTTTTGATAATACAGGTGATGGCAGCGCCCATGACCATTCCTCTATCTATTTCCATGGCACGGGTCTTGTTGTGAGGGATTGTACGTTCATCGGTACGGGAAGCGCTCCCACCACTGCGATTGAGACACATGGGCCGAATCAGATCATCAGTGGTAACCAGGTTACGAACTTTCTCAACATGATGAACATTACGGGCGTATCCTCTACGAATTCGAAGAATCTTGTTGTTACCAATAATACTGGTTCGGGGCTCATGGTGGGTATTCAGATCTGGGCGTATGATTATGGCACGCTATCCGGTTTTGCCGTCGACAAGCTTCTTATCCAGGGGAACCAGATCGAGCTTGATTACGATAAATGGTATACCATAGTCGGGTTCAGGTTTGGTATTGCTCTGAGCACCGGATCTACGGGTGTCTGTCGGGATGTTAAGATCCTCAATAATCAGATTACCTATGTCTCATTTGCTCAGACCCCAGTTTCTAATGACAACTACGCAGCAGGTGTTCTTTGGTTGCGAACCGTGGCGGTAACGGAGGGAACGCAAGACAGCGAAATAGAGATCAGCAACAATACAATTGTCGGCTCCCTTGGCCCGGGCATTCTCTATATGCCAAACATCCTCACAAGGCGGGTTAGGATTAGCAAAAACCTTATCGTTAATCCGGGTATGGGTGCTCCCACAAGTACCTTTCGAGTAGGTGTTATGCTGGACACTTCTACACTTGGAGCTGTTGCGCTCTATGACGTTGAGATCAATGAAAATATGGTCGTTGATGAAAATGGCACCCATAAGGTCGTGTGTGCAATTGATAGTCAGGCTGCGGATGCTGTCACTCGCGGACGCATGATAGACAACACGTTGCGAGTAGCGGATAGTACGGCACTTCCTGTTATCAAGAACGATACGGTGAACGCCTTCTATTGTCGTCAGGATATGGCTACCTACACTGCCAATACGGGTGTATTTGAGGCTGGCTCTCGGGTCATAGAGACGTCCACTGGCAATGAATATATCCAGCTAACAACACCAAGTGGTTCCAGTTGGTCAGCATTTAGACCTGCCGGGCTTATGGGCAAGAGATTTAAGGCTGGATTTTATTACTCAGCCCCTGAAGTGCGGGGAGCTGCGTCTCTACAGGTGCCAACGCAAAACCTGGCTTACTTCGTTCCGTTTTACGTTTCGGAGACTGCTACATTTGATCGTATCGGTATCCGAATATCGACAAATCAAGCTTCAACAAATGGCCGTCTGGCCATCTATGCTGATGATGGTCATGGTGCTCCCGGAACGTTGGTACTGGATGCCGGAACGGTAGATACGGCTACGAGTGCAACCTCAGTAGAAGCAACGATATCGCAACAGCTAAATCCAGGACTCTATTGGCTTGCTTGCGTTACGCAAGGCGGTACGACGCAGCCCACGTTGTATTTCACGATCACACCAACCGTACAGGTTGGAGCGGGCTCTCTCGCCAATGCTTCAACAGGGGTTTCTGCCTACAGCATGTCAGGTGTTTCAGGAGCATACGGTACGTATTCGGCAGCTGGAGCAGTAGCGTTCGCCCCTGTTATAAGTATGCGTGTGGCCTCAGTTCCATAGTCGTGTCTTTCTTCTTTGATAAAGAATTGCATTTAAAAATACTCGTTGTATACTAATCCAATGATAGAAATTTCGCCAAGAAAAACGGGAGGTTTACGTCCAGATGGGAAGATTGCCAAGGGACTTGATGCCATAGTTGACAAAGGAATTGACATAATGGGAGTAAAAATTCTCTACGACGATCATCCTTGGCTAAAAGGTCCGATAGGCAATCCAGCCGGTATTGGAGAAGGTTACTTTTTACAGTTGGGTCAACAACAAGGGCTTCATGTAGTAAAAAACCATAATGAAGGGCTCCTCGCAAATTTTGCCAAGGACTTAGAGGGAGTGCATTTTAATCCTGATCTTATTACTCCGGAAATCGTAAACTTTTATGAACACACTTCTGGCTACACGATGGATTTAGATATCAAGTGGAAAAAAACAGCGAAACTTCTATTTGGTCTTTCCCACACGCTTTTTACCCGTAGATACGGACAAATGAATATGCCTTTGAATGATCCACCTGATGGAGCAATACAAAGTGATATCTATGCACTGGAAGAAGTAGGGGATAGGGTACCTAAAATGACCGGATGGGTCAGGCGTAATAGGCAAACCGGAGAAACAGTTTTATCAGGTGCATACAGCATAGCTAAGCTTCCAAATAATCCTGACGTGCAGTGTATACGGGTAGTTTTTCCTATCCCTTGTGGGAATGCAACCGTATTTTTGGAGCCGCGGAACTTGGAAGATGGAGCAATGAGATTAGTCTCAAAGGGGGATCAGTTTGGTGATCCCGGCTTATATATCGTACAGAACGAGACTGATGTATCTGCTCAAGTTGTTTATCTCAAGAAATTTACTCAAGAACTCAACTTCACAATGGATTCTTTCGATAGATTACAGGCGCAACACAGCTTTGCTTTTGGGAAAAGGGGTATTCTTGAACTAGATTATGCAATAGCGTGCAAGAATGGCCAGTAGGTCTTCTTAAAACCAAAATACTTGTAGGCAGTAGTCTTGCCCCAATTATTGTGGCTATAAATTGTCAAATGTTGGTGGTTGTGCTACTATTTGCTTGATGAACGATACACCATTTCAGGATTTTCCACCATATGTCCAGCAGTCCAAGAGTAAGTCAAAGTTCTTAATGCTTTTTCT
>JAHFKE010000078.1 GCA_023245515.1 Candidatus Levyibacteriota bacterium | reverse complement strand
CGTTGCCATGGACCAGAGGAGATTCGCTCTTGCGTATCACCTCCAATGGAACCCTAGAAACCTATGACCTGAAGACCGGCACACTCGCAAGCACCCGTTCTATTCCTGAAATGGAAGGGAAAAGCCCAGTCCTGCTCAATGCCACAGAAAAAGGCACATGGGTGCTTTGTGAACCGGGAGAAATGTTCTTTCTGGACACAGAAGGCAACTTGCAAGAACAATTCAAAACTCCCGACGTAGTATCAACTAGCGGTGGAGGCACAATAGATAAATACCGTGCAAGCATCAGTGATAACGGAGGAGTCTTTTATACCGACACAAAGAATATGAAGCTTTTTCATCCATCTAACAGGGGGAGTATTCCTGTGGAAGTTCTGCCAACAATAGAGACGTCTAATGCATTGCCTCACTACACAGAAGATGGGATATTGCTAGAAAAGGATGGCAAAGTCATTAAATTGCATTTCGACAAAGATGATAGCATTACTAGCTCCGAAGAAAATGCACTCAATTATGAAGACCGTACATATCCCAATGTAAAATTTTTAGATTATAAGGACAAGACATATATTGTCGCGGGTACGACACAGGCTTACTCGAAAGATAGGCAAACTTATATTACATTATTTGAGATTAACGAAAAAGAAGGTGCATTACAAATAGAACACCTACTTGATTTTAGCCAGGAAGTAGAAGAGTTTACCCATTTCAGCGTCTTTGCTGATCCTGACTCAGATAGGATTGGTGTTCAGGGAGGTAGAGACGTTTATTTCCTGAGGGAATCCGGAGGCAAATTTGAGCTGGAAGAAGGATATAAGTTCAATAGTAGGTACACTATAGAGTCTAAGAAAAATATACAATACGCTCTTAATGCCCTGAAGAACCTTTTTGGAGATGATGTAGATACTTCGTATGCTGAAGCTATTCTTGCTTTGCAAGAAAGACTAGCCAACTTTACACTTCACCCTATAGACATTGCAGCATTGAAGGAAAAGGGCAAAAGAATGCCAGAAAACTCAATGTCTACAGAAGAAGAGGTCGGATATCACCGGCGGAGCTATCAATATGAAAGTGCTAGTAGGACAGACTCAGCAGATATTAGGGCAGAGCTTAATGGAGAGCTAAATAGAGAATTTAATGCCCCACCTGATAGGTCTGGTCTGTCTCCGGAAGCTATAGCAAGCATAAAAGCACGATCAGGCGGAGAGGAACCACCATCAGAGACCTCACCCCTGCTTAATCCAGACGCACAGCAAGCACCAGCACCCTCAATAGACGAACTGTTCCTTTCGACAAATCCTAATCTATCACAAATCCAAGAATTTGTTGCCCTTATGCATCCTGGGCTCACAGAGACAGAAAGAGCTGACAAGGAAAATGAACTCCTGATGGCAGTGGCTAATGACGAGCTTCTTGACGAGGGGCTTCCTGAAGTTCCCCCAACCCCAGCAAGACGCAAGAAAAATCTCCCTCCTCTCAAAGACGAAAGAACGCAAAAATTCATTGATCTTTTGGGAGATCCCAAAATGCAGAAGACGTTTCATTCTCTTTGGAATGAGCTAAGAAGTGATAGCAACAGCGATCAGCTCCAACGTCTTAAAATGCGCTTTGTGAGAAATGCGCCTTTGCTCTTGAACAGAGACGAGGATGAATTCGCACATGATAATCTCCAGCTCTTTTTCTATACCGATAACCCACAAACATTTTTTGATCAAAGCGAAGCTCATCGGCAAAAGCTCTCAGGAACACTCAAAGAAATTGACGATATTGCTCAAAAAGAGAACTTTCTCAAAGCCACCGAGATACTTACCAGAGGGAAAGATACCGAGAACCTTACGCTCTTTTATGACCAGCTTGATAAGCTCTGGAGCAAAGAACGCTTCAGAGATGATTTTCTGCGTACCATCTCTCAGCATAGCAACAGGCTTTCGCAAGCAGTCTCAGCACCTGAAGATCTGGAAATTACTGATCCACTCCGCTCTTACCTGCTTTTTCTGAACAATAAGGCGGAATTGATACGCACCAAAGAAGCACTAACTACGGAAGATAACTATGTCGATTTACTTCCTCCCGATACTAGTCTTGAACTCTTAGCGCATCTGCGCCGCACAGAAGGACTTTTCAGTATGAGTGAGGTTACAGATCGTATTGATAGAAGTGGTGGAGCTGCGGCTCTGACAAGAGATGTCAACCTCTTTCATGATCAGGATGAAATTCGTAAGGCAATCCATGCCCAAGCAACTGAGGCAGGTATTGAGAAGCGTGAACTTCTACAGAACTCATTTGATGCCATAAGAAAGAAGGGGAGAGGAGATGGGACTGTCAATGTAGATTTTTATCTTAGAAATGGAGGAGAAGAATTTGTTGAGGAAGTCAAAGATGATGGTGTGGGCATTGACGATCTTATGGCATTTCTCGTCCCTAGTATTACCAGCAAAGAGGGGACAGGCGAGCAGGGATTTTTCGGTACCGGATTTTATAAGAATCTCGAAGATGTTGATAGTATAGAGGTGGATTCAGTGATAGAGTCAGGTGATCAGAATGAGGCTCGTCGGGTTATCATTGACGTTCTTCGTGATGGTGAAGGGTCTGTCAGGGGAGGTGTCATCAGAAAAGTACAAGCCAAACCCCAATCCTCACTCACAGAAACAGGAACAAGTATCCGCCTCGTCAGAAAGACAGAAGATCATCTACCCGAACTGGAAGCTATGGTCGCTAAAAATACGTATATCACCATGGGAGGACTGGCTACGATTCCCGAACTTTCGGATATAGATATAGATCTTGCTTTTACCGATGAGGAGGGCCGTCCTCATCCGGCCGAAGTACCGATAGATGACCAATCTTCCTACGATATCGATGGTATAGGGAAAATCATCTTTGCCAAATCGCCCAATATGCCACCCCTCGTATCCAGTGCCGGGCTTCGCATGTCGCTTCTTTACGGCTCGTCCTCCGAATATATGAGAGATATTCCTGAATCTCTGCAAAAGCTTTTCTCAGACGAAAAAGTCAGCATTGTCTTGCCCAAAAATCTTCCACTGGTCAAGGACAGAAGTAGACTTGCCAATGAAGAAGAATATTTACCCTCAATTCAGAGAACAGTTGCCACTGAAGCGATCAAGCGCACCGCATCGCTCTTACTCTCAGATTCCGCAGTCAGCGTGAAGGGCTCTATTCCTGAAGACATTCTTTCCAATAGTATATATTACCAGATCCTTACTTCTGAAGAAGGCAAAGAAGCATATGTAATTGCTCAGAAAATCAGTAGTGGGGCAATTCTTAATGATGAAGAAGTAGCATATATGCAATCCGAAGGCGCGATCGACCCACTCATCCTGGTGCTCATCGGCATTGAGAGAGAAGATGAGGAGGGTAAGAAAGACAGCTTGCTTCGGAGATATCAATATATTCAGGAAAAATCTGGTAATGCTGTTGTAAGCGAACTTGTCGGTAGATCAATGGATATCGACGTAGAGCAAACAGCCCGCTCACCACAGCTCATTCGAGAAGAAGCAAGACTGGTCGCGACAGCTCAAGCTGCTGCCCGATCAGGTGAGATGCTTAGCCAGCTTGGTAGAGATATAGACGAAGGACGCAAACCGGAACAGGTCAAGACACTGACTGAGACAGACCTCCCCCCTGAAGAGAAAGAACTCCTCACAAGATACTTTTCCGGAATAGGATTTGAGAACGTCTACTTTGTGCCACCGGAACAACTTGTCCTCGGCGGATCCTTCTCAGGAGATAAGATGTATCTCAATGCCAATCTTCTGAGACAAGATCCACGAACAAGATGGGAGACCATAAATCACGAATCATCCCACCTCCTGGAAAAAAGGGCAAATGGTATAGAGAGTGGGGCAATCGAAGATGAAGGTGGAGAAAAAAGTTATTTTACTCACCAGCAAGAGGGATCATTCGCTCAGTATTACAAATCAATCGCTCGCCTCATGCAAGCCAATCTCACTTCGTAATCTACCAAAGCTTGGGTCGATCTTCAGGGGGAGTGTGCATTTTATCACCCGGCTTAACACCAAAGGCATCTGCAAACTGGGGAATTAAAGAAAGCACTGCATTGACTCTGACTTCACCCGGCGCATGAGGATCACTGATCCTTAGCCTTTCTGCCTCTTCCGGCCTTACTTTACCTGCCCAGACGCGTGCCCATCCCACAAAGAATCGCTGCTCGGCTGTAAGCCCATCAACAAGCTCATTTTTATCAATACCCTCCTTCTCCATATATTTTTCAAATGCTCCGAGGGCTATCGTAAGTCCTCCAACATCAGCTATATTTTCGCCCAGCGTAAGCTCGGCATTCACAGGAACACCATCAGCTTTATATTTTTTATAGTACTCGACAAATTGTGCAGCACGCTGTTTGAATGCTGTCTCATCTTCTTTCTTCCACCAATCCTGCATATTTCCCGCTGCATCAAACTTACGACCCTGATCATCGAAAAAGTGAGTAAGCTCATGTCCGATCACCGCGCCAATTGCACCATAGTTGTATGCTTCATCAGCAGAAGAATCAAAGAAAGGAGGCTGAAGAATTGCTGCAGGAAAGGTCATCTCATTTGCCAATTGGTCTGCAACCGCATTCACGATCACAGGAGCTATCACCCATTCGGTTCTGTCTACAGGCTGGCCAACTTTCCCTAGATTTCGTCTCACATCAAATGCATCAAGATTGAGGTTGTTAGCTGCATAAGAATCAGGCTCCATAGCTACGCCTGAAATGTCTATCCATTTATCAGGATATCCTATTTTTAATTTTATATTTTTTAATTTTCCTAAAGCGGCTCTTTTCGTTCCCTCAGTCATCCACTCAGTACCCTCGAGAGTTTGTGCGAAACTCTCCTTGAGATTATCTACCATTTTGACCACCCTTTTTTTGTCATCCTGATCAAAGTGTTCTCCTACATAAAGCGGGCTCAGAGCTTCTGCCATCATACCGTTTTGCATGTTACTTATTACTTGCTTCCATACCGGCTTTTGCTCTTTTTGTCCCTGAAGCACCTTTCCGGTAAAATTGAACTTCTCCTGAGCAAAATCTTCACCTACGATATTTCCTGTTGACCGCAGAACTGTAAATGCCAGATAATGCTTGATATCCTTAAGCGATGCTTCTTGCATGAGTTTTCCCGCCTCAGCCATGAAGCTTGGCTGCTTGATGATGAATTCCGGCACATTTTCCAGCCCAAGTCCTCCTAGATAAGCATTCCAATCAATATCGGGGAGT
>JAHFKE010000019.1 GCA_023245515.1 Candidatus Levyibacteriota bacterium | reverse complement strand
ACATGGGAAGAGAGCACCCCCCTGCCCTTGTCATTGAGCGGATTTTCAGCTATTGGTATGCATGATAAAATTTATATATTTGGGGGGCAGCAGGGAGTGCCTGTTACAGGAGAGACGCATGAATATGATACGAAAAGTAAAACATGGTCACGTATGGCAGATCTTGCTTTTCCCCGATACGCTTTGGTAAGCGTTGCTGTAGGAGATACCATTCATCTACTGGGTGGAAGCAAGGTTGTCGGCGGTTATGAATTTGCGAAAGATCATGAGGTGTTTACGCCATGAAGATTGTTGTTTTAGCTAATTCATTTTTTAATCTGGGTGGTGGCGAGAAGATATTTGTAGAATACGCAAAGCGATGGCATGAGAGTGGTGAGGAGATAGAAGTTATTACCAATGAGCGAGGTAGAGAGTTTTGCTTAGAACATGGTTTAAAAGAAAGAAGCATAGTTGTATGGCCCTCTTCTCGTTCTGATCAGTGGGGAATCTTCTTTTCAAGTCTTTATAAATCGATAATCCCTTCTATTCGTACGCTTTTTACCCCGGTATCTGATATCGATGTCATATTTGCTGCCTCTTTTATTTGGCCGGACTTGCTTCCAGGAATTGTTATGAAGTTAAGACGTCCACGCATTCGTCTAGTGGTCGCGTCATATCTTTTCGTTATTCCACCGTGGGCAAAGCATTATTATGGAAATCCTTTGAGAGCATTCGCTTTGTACTCAGTTCAAACTGTCTCGTTATTTCTCATGCGCTGTTTTGCCGATGGTATTTTTACTGCATCACTTCGTGATGTAGCAAGATTTTCGATCGAGCGCAGGAGGAGACGCTTGAAGGTGGTAGCTGTTCGTGGTGGTGTAGACTATGCTTTTTTTCATAATATACCAAAACAAGAGATGATGTATGATTGTATCTTTGTCGGTCGATTTCATCCGCAGAAGAACGTTGATGAGCTTCTTGATATTTGGAGGGGAGTGGTTGATCAGTCTCCTGAAAGAAAGCTTGGGATTATCGGAGAAGGGTATATGGAAGAAGAACTGAAGGAGAAAGTGCGAGAAGAAAAATTGGAGAATAATGTTGTGTTCTTGGGGTTTGCAGATGGTGAGAGGAAAGCGAAAATTTTGAAATCTTCAAAGGTTTTTGTATCGGCATCGCGGTTTGATACTGGCAACATTGCCTTGGACGAAGGACTTGCTTGTGGTTTGCCTGGCATTGTGTATGACTTGCCCCATCTTTTCTATCCTGCCGGAGTAATAAAGGTAGCCATTGGCGATCAAGACGCATTCGTTCAGGCCATCCTCCACCTACTAGAAGATGAGGAGGTATATAAAAAATTATCCCGGGAGAGTGTGCGATTTGCCTCAACGCTGGATTGGGATATAACAGCGGGAAAAGCTTTAGGTTTCATAAAAAATTTGGGTTAAAGCCTCAGAAATGATACAATTATACCTATGATTAGTTTTGTTATTCCTGTTTTTAATGAAGAGGAAAGCTTGAGAGCTTTTTATGAAGAGCTTGTCAGGGTCGTGCCGGATCTGGAGAAAGATCATGAGATTATTTTCGTTGATGACGGATCTACTGATGGGTCACTCGAGATTCTGAAATCTTTCGCTGTGAAGGATAAGAACGTAAAGGTTTTTTCATTTCGTAGGAATTTGGGTAAGGCGGAGGCTTTAACTTTTGGATTTATGAAGGCCAAAGGAGACTGTATTGTGACGCTGGATGCAGACCTGCAGGATCAGCCATCTGAAATTCACAAACTTCTGAACAAATCTAAGGGTGGGATTGATGTTGTCTGCGGGTGGAGAAAGGATAGGAAGGATAGTCACAACAGCGTACTGTCTTCAAAATTTTTTAACGCGTTTGCGAGTATGTTCTGGGGTCTTCAGCTTCATGATTATAATTGCGGTCTCAAAGTGTATACGAAAGAGGCGGCGAAGAGTCTGTACTTATATGGTGGCATGCATCGCTTTATTCCACTTCTTGCGTATCAAGAAGGGTTTAGTATTGATGAGGTCGCGATAGTTCATGAAGAGCGGAAGTTCGGTGAATCCAAATATGAAAAGGGCTTCATAAAGATCCTCAAAAATCTCCCTGATATGCTCACTATGCTTTTTATCGCAAAATACAGCAAACGGCCTTTACATTTTTTTGGTGTAGTAGGAGGATTACTGCTTTTAATTGGTTTGATTATTTTTGCCTATCTGGGCATATGGTGGTTGATGGGCCATTCAATCGGGACTCGTCCCCTATTTTTTACCAGTATATTGCTCATCCTGGTAGGATTTCAGATATTCTTCACGGGATTTTTGGCAGATTTGATGATAAATATAGCACACTCAAAAGATCGTTTGGATCAGAGTCATGCTCATTTTCCCCTGAAATATACTAGTGAGAAAAAATAACATGAAGATCGGCATAGACATCTCTCAAATGGCGTATCCCGGGACGGGGGTCGCGAATTATCTGAAGGGTTTGATTGAGGGCTTGGTGGTGCTGGACCAGGACAATGAGTACGTTCTTTTCTATTCCTCGATGCGCAAGAAATTTTCTCCGTCAGCTGGCGGATTCAATTTTCAATCAAATTCCAATGTTTCAATTAGGCAATTTAAATTCCCTCCAATGGTGTTAGATTTATTGTGGAATAGGTTGCATGTTTTGCCGATTGAGAGCTTGATTGGGGATGTAGATTTATTCGTTACTTCTGATTGGACAGAGCCGCCGACGAGACGAGCAAAAAAAGCTACAATACTCTATGATCTAATAGTATATAAGTATCCTAACGAGACTGATAAGAAGATTGTTGCTACACAGAAGAGGAAGTTGAAGTGGGTAAAGAGAGAATCAGACGTGGTTCTTTGCATTTCTGAATCGACAAAGAAGGATGCGATTGAGGTCTTAGGGATAGAAGAGAGTCGGCTTAAAGTAATTAATGCGGGAATTTAGGTTGTAGGTTGTAGGTTGGTTTTTACTACTCCCTACGCACTACACCCTACTCACTAGTTTATTATGATCATAGGTATTGACGGTAATGAGGCAAATGTGGAAAAGCGTGTAGGCATAAGTGAATATGCCTATCAATTGTTGCGGGAATTTTCTGAGCTTCAGACATCATCCATTCGACAAGTTCAGGATCTTCGAGATATCGAGTTCAGGATTTATTTGAAGGATGAGCCGCTTGATGATTTGCCTAAGGTTGGTCATGGGTGGAGCTATCATATTTTGAAGCCGGGGAAATTGTGGACACAGTGGCGATTACCATTAGATCTATATCTGCATAAGTCTCGTCCTGATGTTTTTTTTAGTCCTACGCATTATGCTCCTCGATTTTCTCCAGTCCCAACGGTTATGTCGGTTATGGATCTTTCGTACTTATATTTTCCCGAACTATTTAAAAAGGCGGATCTGATGCAGTTGCAGAGTTGGACGGCCTATTCTGTTAAAAAGGCAAAGAGGGTCTTGACGATTAGCAACTCAAGCAGAGATGATATAATCAAGGAGTACGAGGTAGGGAGCGACAGGGTCACGACTATCTATCCGGGTGTAAAGGATACGTTGTCTCTGGTGCCTCATGTTTACGGTATGAATGAGTTGGAATCGAAATATAGCATTTCTAAAAAGTTTGTGTTATTTGTGGGAACGTTGCAGCCGAGAAAGAATATTTCAAGGCTGATTGAGGCGTTTAACGAAGTTATAAAGTCATCAAGTCATAAAGTTAAAAAGTCGGGGGAGGATTTGGAGTTGGTGATTGTTGGGAAGAAGGGGTGGCTCTATGAAGATATTTTGGCAGCACCAAAAAAGCTAGGCATAGAGGATAGGGTAAAGTTTCTTGAAGGGGTGACTGACGGGGAGCTGACTCTGTTTTACAAGAATGCTCTTTGTTGTGTTCTGCCGAGCCTTTATGAAGGGTTTGGATTGCCCGTTCTGGAAGCAATGCAGCATGGGTGTCCGGTGATTACGAGTAATATCAGCAGTCTGCCTGAGGCAGGTGGTGACGCCGCGCTCTACGTGGATCCTGAGAATGTGACGGATATTGCTGAGAAGATACAGAAATTGGTTAGCGATGAGAAGTTGCGGAACGAGTTGATAGAAAAAGGATATAAGCAGGTTAAAAAATTTAGCTGGGAAAAAACAGCCAAGGCAACCCTCAAGGTTCTGGAAGAGGTGGCAAAGCAAAAGTAGAGAGGATTATGAAAGACAAAATGGAGAGAAATTTAACTTCGGGACAATTAGTTCAGAAGATTATGAACCGGATGACAGCTATCATGGTGGAGCTGGAGATTTTCTTTTTGCATTCTGTGGGACATGTTCCTTCACACCTTTTTAGAAAGCTATTTTATCTTCTGGCAGGTATAAAAATTGGCTCAGGTTCGACTATTCATATGGGAGCCCGCTTTTACCATCCATGGAATATTACCATTGAGCAGGATACTATTATAGGTGAAGGTGCCGTTCTGGATGGGAGAGACACTCTCTATATTGGCAGTCATGTCGATATTGCAAGCGAAGTTATGATTTATAACGCTGAGCATGATATTGAGAGTGCGGATTTTGGAGCAAGGACCGATAAGGTTACGATCGGGGATTATGTGTTCATCGGTCCACGAGCTATTATTCTACCCGGAGTCACAATCGGAAAAGGGGCTGTTGTTGCAGCGGGGGCAGTCGTTACAAAAGATGTGAAGGAGTTTGAGATCGTGGGTGGGGTTCCGGCAAAGGTTATCGGTGAAAGGCAGAATAAGGATTTGCACTATCGATTGGGCAGGGCGGCATGGTTTCGGTAAATGCGCGGGTCCTGTCGAAAGCTCTTGCCACTCGCTTTGATGTATGTTTTTATCCATTATTACTCTCAATTATAAAAAATCCCATTTAACCATTGCCTGTTTGAATTCATTACAGGAGCAGTTCTCAGAAGAGTTCAAAAAAGGTGAGATAGAGCTTATTATTGTCGATAATGCTTCAGGGAGCGAGGATGCATCTCTCCTCAAGAAAGAAGCAGGAAAATATAAAAATGTCAGCGTAATTATCAATAAAGAAAATGCAGGTTTTGCTAAGGGCTGTAATTTGGGGGCTGCATCAGCCAAAGGAAAATATCTTCTTTTCTTAAATAATGACACGATTGTGAAAGATGATGGAATCTTAAAAATGGCGAAATATCTTGAGGAACATTCCGAAGCCTCGATCCTTGGCGGACAGCTCAGTAATTTTGACGGCTCGCCCCAGCCCTCGGTGGACAAATTCTACACACCCCTCAATGCTCTCTTGCTACTTCTGGGCATACAAAGGTTTGATCTCAGAAATAAGCGATACAAAGCCGTTGCTCAGGTGGATTGGGTCAAAGGAGGACTTTTTATGGTAAGATCTGATATATTCAAAAAATTGGCAGGCTTTGACGAGAATATTTTTATGTATATAGAAGACATGGAGTTTTGCTATCGAGCTGACCTGGAGGGCTATAAAACCTATTTTTATCCCCAGGTTGCAGTGCATCATGCGCATCAGGGGAGTTCCAGTAGAAGTTTTGCCATTGTGAACATCTATAAGAATCTTTTATACTTTTATAAGAAGCATCGCTCTAGTGGAGAGTATATGCTTTTAAAGTCGCTGTTGCTAGCGAAGGCAGGTTTGCTAATTGGAGTAGGTAGGCTTACCGGAAATAAGTATTTGGTGGATACTTATAGAGAGGCAGTGCGTTTTTGATATGAAAAAAATACTACAGTGGATTTGTGATAATATTCTATTTCTTATAGTGCTTTTTCTTTTAGGGTTCATTCCGCTCTATCCCAAGAAACCTCTCTTAGATATCGTGAATACCTGGGTTTATATTCGGGCTGAGGATTTTGTTGTCTTATCAGTTCTTCTAGTTTGGATATCACTCCTCGTTCGCAAAAAAATTAACCTCAAGACGCCGCTAACTATGCCCATTCTCCTTTTCTGGGTCGTGGGTGTCATATCGACTATTCATGGTATTCTTTTTATCTTTCCCGATCTTGCTAATGTATTCCCCAATCTGGCACTTCTTAGCATGGTGCGCAGAGTGGAGTATCTGAGTTTATTTTTTGTAGCTTTCGCAGCGATGAAAGATAGAAAACGTGCCTTGCCACTTGTAGCTACGGTGCTTACGCTGACTCTCTTGGGAGTAGCGTTATATGGTATAGGGCAGAAGTATTTGGATTTTCCGGCGTACTTGACGATGAATGAGGAATTTGCGAAGGGAGCTCCTATCCATCTTTCTGCCTTGTCCCGTATTCCTTCAACTTTTGCCGGACATTATGATCTCGCAGCATATCTTGTCTTAGTTCTTCCTATACTAGCCAGCTTGGTCTTCGGGCTTCGTAACTGGTTTATAAAACTATTTCTCTTAGCAACAATGGCAGCAGGAATTGTGGTGCTTTTCTGGACAGTATCGCGCGTATCTTTCTTCGTTCTTTTTCTCGCCCTTGCCGGAGTGCTGCTCTTCCATAAAAAGAGATGGGTTATTTTCTCTCTTCCGATTGTGGGCATTCTTCTTGCTTTTGTTTTTCTTAACTTCTCATCTAGCCTCTCAGATCGTTATGGAAATACCGTTAAAGAGATTGATGTTTTGGTAGATGCGCATACAGGGGAAGCGCTCGGTAATATAAAAGAAGTAACTCCTTCTGCAGATTTTCAGGGAAAAATTGTAAAGCTTAGGACATTCAGGCAAAGAGGGGATCTTGATGCCAGTCAACATAGTGAGGACACCTCTGCTCAGGCAAGTCCTTCTTCCAAAGAGGACTTGCATTCTCTGATGAACCTCTCGGCAGCAAATCTCTATTTGGCTACAGGTTCGGGAGTAGTTCCCTATCTCGCTCTTCCGCCAAAGAGCGTACAGCTCATTCAGCCAAATGCGTCAACGGGGGAAAATTTGCCACAAGGCACAGGGTATGCCAATCTCGCACTTTCTCCCGTAAAAATGCGTCTCAATGAATTCTTTTATCAACAAAAAAGTGAAGCTGAAGTTGTAAATGCACCTGAGATGCAAATGTTTACGGGAGACTTTTTGATAAAAAAAGCTTCTGCCTATGATCTATCTCTCACGACAAGATATCAGGGTGAATGGCCAAATGCGATAGCGGCATTTAAGCGTAATATTTTTCTGGGGAGCGGATATTCATCGATCAGCCTAGCAATCGACAACAATTACCTTCGTATTTTGGGTGAAGTCGGTTCTTTTGGTATGATTTCATTCCTTCTTATCTTTCTTATTGCCGGAATCTATATGGTGCGCGTTTTACCCAATGTAGATTCTCCTATCGTTAAGAGTTTTGTAGTCGGCTTGTTCGCTGGTGTCATTGGTCTGGCTCTCAACGCTACGCTTATTGATGTTTTTGAAGCGTCTAAAGTGGCATTCTATTTATGGCTTCTGATGGGAATAGCGATAGGCGTTCTTCATACATACCAAACAAGACCTTTCACTTTCTATGATGAGTTAAGAAGGATAGCGACATCGACACATGCAAGTATTATTTATCTAGGTATTGTCTGTCTCGTCATGTTCTTCCCAATGATAAGTAACTTTTTCGTCGGGGATGATTTCACATGGCTCAGGTGGGCTGCGACAAGCCACGGATTGGAGAGCGTTACTCAGTATTTCACTCAGGCTGATGGCTTCTTCTATCGTCCAGGTACGAAAGCATTCTTCTTGCTGATGTATTCAGTCTTTTGGCTTAACCCTGTTGCATATCATGCTGCATCTCTTCTTCTGCATTTTATTGTTGTTGCTCTTGTCTTCCTGCTTGCCAAGAAGATCTTTACTAGCAAGAAGCTGGCTATTATTGCAGCATTTTTGTTCGCAATCCTAAGTGGATATTCTGAGGCAATCTTTTGGATATCGTCGATAGGGCATATCTTTAGTGTCATGTTCATCCTTCTAAGCTTATTGCTTTTCATACAATGGGAGGAGAAGAGGAGGATTGGTTATTTTATTGCATCTTTGCTTTCTGTTGCTGTTAGCTTACTTTTCCACGAGTTGGGTGCTGTTACACCTCTCTTAATGTTACTCTACCATTATTCTTTGAGCGACCGAAAAGAGTCGAGAAGTGTTTGGTTCTCGACTGCGTTTCACTCTGCTCGAACAATATTGTTCTTATTTTCTCCCGTTGTTGTCTATCTTCTCGTCCGCTTCTTTGCACATAGTCACTGGTCAGGTGGTGATTATAGTTACAATCTCCTAAAACTTCCTTTTAATATTGTTGGCAATACCATCGGATATCTGATGCTCTCCCTTCTTGGCCCTATGTCTTTATCGATCTATGAGTCTATGAGGAATTTATTAAAAGACCATCTAGGTTTTGCTGCTGTTGGGATATTCCTGCTGGGAGCCGGTTTCGTCTTAGTCTATTCAATGATAAGGCGAATGAGTAAAGAGGACAGAAAATTAATCATATTTGGAATCGGATTTATGATCATATCGTCTCTTCCATTTTTAGGTTTGGGAAATATCGCTTCGCGGTATGATTATTTGGTCTCTTTTGGACTTGTTATTCTGCTCACGCTGTTTATCAAAAAAACTTACTTTTATTTGATAAGTAGTGGTCGTGATGTAGTAATAAGTGTGATGACTGTATTGCTAGGTATATTTTTCCTTCTTAATATCATTCAGGTGCAGCAACTCCATGGGGATTGGAAGGGAGCCGGTGACAAGGTGAATAAGCTATTTATATCAATTGAAGGGTTGTATTCCAACGAATGGTCCACAGGACCTATTGATTTGTATTTCGTCAATGTTCCTATACGCAATGGAGACGCGTGGGTGTTTCCTGTAGGCTTGGAAGATGCGCTTTGGTTCACCTTCGAGAATCCGAAGATTCATGTCCACCAAATGCAGTCAGTTGAGTCTGCTCTTAGCTTAGTGACTGATCCAATGAGTCAGAAAGTATTTGTCTTTGACGATGATGGGCAGGTGACAGAGAGGAAGAAGCCACGGGTTGAATAAATCCGAATATCAAAATACAAAATGACAAAAAAATAAAAACGTTTTGAAAATTTAAGTTTAGAAAATTTGAATTTGTTTCGAATTTCGTGCTTCGGACTTCGAATTTAGTGAGCATGGTCAATAAAAAGAATCTTCATTTACTCATTTTAGCAGCTATTCTCTTGGTCGGGTTTTTGATGCGTCTCTATCGCTTCGATAGTCCTATTGCTGATTGGCATAGTTGGCGGCAGGCTGACACGTCAGCAGTTTCAAGAAATTTTGTTGAACACGGCTATGACGTTTTGCATCCACGCTTTGATGATCTTTCCAACATTGCTTCAGGAAAGGATAATCCCGAGGGATATCGGTTCGTAGAATTCCCAATTTATAACATTGCTCAGGCCGGACTTTTTCAGCTATTTGGCATTTTGACATTGGAAGAATGGGGGAGATTAGTTACTATTCTTTCCTCAGTTTTGTCTGTACTGTTTTTATATCTTATCGTATCACGTCACAGCAATAAGACGATAGGTCTTTTTGCCGCCTTTTTTCAGGCCTTTATTCCTTACAACATTTACTATGGTAGAACGATCCTGCCTGACACTTCAATGATGATGGCAGTCCTTGGTGGAATTTATTTTTTCGACCTTTATGTTAATGTCCGTCATCCTGGTAAGCGAGGAGCGAGCGCATCCAGGATCTCCAACGTCGGACACCAGAGAGATTCTGGACACCTGCCCGCCAATGCTTTGCCTGCTCTCAGCAATGCAGCGTCTTCGGGCGAGCATAGGCAATTGCAGGCGGGAGCCAGAATGACGATAAAGAATTATCTATTTTTTGTATTTTCTATTTTATTTACGGCAGGCGCATTTTTATTGAAGCCGTATGCGGTATTTTTTGTTCTGCCGATGGTTGTTTTGGCATACCAAAGGTGGGGATTTAAGCTCCTCCTCAGATGGGAGCTGTGGTTTTTTGCGATTGTGTCCGTTGGGCCCTTGGTCTGGTGGCGGCATTGGATGACGCAATTTCCTGAGGGAATCCCCGCCAATGCATGGCTTCTTAATGGAAACGGGATACGTTTTCGTCCGTCTTTCTTCCGATGGATTGGCTATGAGAGAATCGTAAAGTTAATAAGCGGTTATTTGGGGAGTGTGCTTTTGGTTCTTAGTTTCTTTCAATTAAAAAAAATGAAAGAGTGGGCTTTCTTTACCTCGTTTTTGGTAGGGAGCGCTCTTTATGTTTGCGTTTTTGCCACGGGCAATGTGCAGCATGATTATTATCAAATTTTAATTATGCCAACGATTTCTCTCTTTTGTGCCCTTGGGAGTTACTTTTTATGGTCAAGCAAATCCCCTCTCGGAAAAATTGTTTTGACTGTATGTCTAATCGGTATGTTCTATTTTACTTGGGATCAGGTAAAGGATTATTTTAATATTAATAATCGTTCTATTGTTGTAGCGGGGGAGGCAGTTGACAGGTTGATACCAAAAGACGCCAAAATTATCGCAAATTATACAGGGGATACATCATTTCTTTATCAAACTAAAAGAAAGGGTTGGGCCAGCTTTGAAAAAGATCTGCCTGAGATGGTAAAAATGGGAGCAAGTTATTTAGTATTGGTAAATCCCACAGAGCAGGATTTAGGACTGGGAAAAACATACAAAATCATTTCGCAAATGAAAGAGTATGTTTTGTTTGATCTGAAGAGTAAGCTTTAGAGTACGGGTCCTGTCATCCCGCTGAGCGGGATGCCACCTGTTTTGTAAAAATATGAAAATTTTAATGGTTGCTTCTTATTTGCCTTATCCGTTGCATTCGGGAGGACATGTGCGGTTATATAACTTGATTAAGGAGTTGTCGAGAAAGCATGAGATTACTTTGATTTGCGAGAAGCGTCTCCATCAAACGAGTGAAGATATAAAGGAGGTTGAGAAGATCTGTAAAAAAGTGGTGACGGTTGAGAGAAGAAAGCAATGGAGTTTGAAGAATATGGTGAAATCTGCATTTTCTTCTCATTCATTTTTGGTCACTGGTCATATGCAGGCTGAGATGCAGGAAAAGATACGTGAGGAGTTAGGGGGTACTTCTTTTGATATTATTCACGTTGAGACATTTTATGTGATGGGGAATCTATTGGACGCAAGACTTAAGACTCAAGACGTAAGGAGAACGCCGATTGTTTTGGCTGAGCACAATATCGAATATCAAGTTTATCAACGGTTTGTCGATGGTGCGCCCCTCTTTATGCATCCCTTGCTTTCCTTGGATGTTGCGAAAATAAAGCAAGAAGAGCGGGCAGCCTGGGGGGACGCAGCGAGGGTTGTTGCTGTTTCAGATAGTGATAAAGCGGTTATTGAAGAAGGTGGCATTGAAGCGGCTCTTGTTGCAAACGGGGTAAATGTTGAGGAGTTTGGTTTGACTCCACTTCGCGAACGCTCCGCGGGGCACGAGCGAAAGATACTGTTTATTGGGGATTTTAAGTGGGTGCAGAATAGAGATTCAGTGGAATTTATTATTAAGGAAATCTGGCCCCTACTTCGCGAACGCTCCGCGGGGCAAGCCTTAAAACTGTGGATTGTGGGGAGGAGTATTCCTGATTCGATTAAAAACTTAATTGATGATTCTGATGTAATTTTTGACGAGGAGAGTTCTGGTAGATTGACGCCTGAGATTTTCCAAGAAGCTGATATTCTACTGGCTCCGATTCGCGTGGGGGGTGGGACGAGTTATAAAATTCTTGAGTCGATGGCTTGCGGTACGCCTGTTGTAACAATGCAGATGTCTGCTTCTGCAATTGGTGCAAAAGATGGGGAAGATTTGATGGTGGGCCAGACAGCAAGGGAGTTAGCAGAAAAGACAATTGTACTTTTGCAAGATCAAAAAACTTATGAGAAAATTGCAACTAATGGTAGGAAGTTGATTGAGGAGAAGTATAGTTGGAAAATGATTGCTATGGAATTAGAAAAAGTATATTTGTCATTAATTCATTAACGGGTTATTTATTAATGAGTTTCTGCTTTAGTTAACTCGTTAACCTGTTAATAAGCAATTTTTAATAAATGAATAAAGTTGATTTATCAATTATAATTCTCAGCTACAATACGAAAAAACTTACTCTAGAAACTATTGCTTCTCTTGAAGAGAATTATCCGGAGGAGATGGCATCGGGTAGTTATGAAGTCATTGTTGTGGATAACGCATCTTCAGATGGTTCGGCCGAGGCACTCAAGGAGTATAAGAGTAAAACGAACATAGAATCCTTCCATATAGTTGCTAATCATACCAATATTGGTTTTGGTGCAGGGAATAACAAGGGTCTGTCTCATGTAAAAGGCAACTATGTCTTATTTCTCAATCCTGATACGGTTGTGCACCCTAAGACGCTTATCTATATGCTTCATTTTATGAATGAACATCCTGAAGCGGGAGCCGCTACGTGTAAATTGGAGCTTCCAAGTGGCGGCATGGATGAAGCCTGTCATAGAGGCTTTCCTACTCCCTGGAATGCTTTCTGTCACTTTTCAGGTCTTGAGAAGATGTTTCCAAAAAGTAGATTATTTTCCGGTTATTTGCAGGGTTGGAAGGATTTGCGTAATATACATGAAGTTGATGCTGTAGCGGGTGCCTTTCTCTTGGTGCGTCGGGAAATCGGTGAGAAAATAGGTTGGTGGGATGAAGATTATTTTTTCTACGGTGAGGATCTTCAATTTTGTTATGACATCGGAAAAATCGGATCCAAAATTTATTATGTGCCGGATGTAAGCATTCTTCATTATGGCGGTGTTACAAGCGGAATCAAAAAGACATCCCAGGATATCACGACAGCAGATAACGAGAGGAGAAGGAGGGTGCAGGGATATAGATTTGATGCGATGAGAATCTTCTATAAGAAGAATTATGCCAATAGATATCCAAAGTTTGTCTCATGGCTTGTTTTCCAGGGTATTAATTTTCTCAATCATGAAAATTTGGCTAAACTCAAGTCAGTGTAGATCATTTAGCATAAACAGTATATGAAAGAATTTTTACAAAAACTTTTAACGGTTATTGAATACAAAGATGACAAAGATGCATTCATTGATGAGTTTATTGGTCTTTGTGTCCAGAAAACACTCTCGGATTATTTGGACAGTTTGTCCGAAGAGGAAAAGAAGTTGGTAACACAGGAAATGCTTCTTGCGAATGATAAATACGCAAAGCTTTTCCAGAAAAATCTTGAAGAACAATTGAAAAGTTATCTTCAAGAAATCATGCCTACCTTGTCAGAGCAGCAGATCGGAGGGGTTACCAATCTTCTTATGATTATGGGTCCACAGGATACTTCCGTTAATTCCTCGTCATAGCTCCTATGCTATACTAAGTTCATGAAAAGAATCGGGATCGATTGTCGGTTGTGGAATGAGACGGGAGTAGGAAGATATATCCGGAATTTGGTTGAGCAGCTTCAAGTCCTTGATCAGAAGAATGAGTATGTGTTGTTCATGCGATCCGAGGATCGTAAACAATTAACAATTAACAATTCGCAATTAACAACGAAAGAGAATCTTAAAATTGTCCCTACTGATATTCGTTGGCATTCGGTGGAAGAGCAGGTAAAATTTCCTCAAATTTTGAACAAAGAAAATCTAGATCTCATGCATTTTCCCTATTTCTCTGTGCCCATTTTTTATAATAGGCCTTATATCGTAACTATACACGATTTGATAGTCCACCATTTTTCAACGGGTAAGGCTTCAACGCTTCCTGCTCCAGTTTATGCGTTAAAGCACTTGGCTTATAAATATGTCTCTTCTCAGGCTGTAAAGAAGGCAGAGAAAATTATCGTTCCGCTCAAGACGATAAAAGAGGACCTTATTAGTACGCTAGCTGTACCTGCTGCAAAGATTGTTGTGACCCATGAGGGAGTAGATAGTAAATTAGAATTGAGAGTTGAGAGGGGAGAATTGAGAAATAAGAAGTATTTTTTATATGTTGGGAATGCTTATCCTCATAAAAATTTAGATAGACTAGTCGAAGCGTTTATAGAGTTCAGAAAAGAGGTCAAAGATAAGATCGAGTTGATATTGGTCGGAAAGGACGATTACTTCTACAAAAAACTTCATGTCACAGTAGAAAACGAAAATATTCAGGGAATTTCTTTTAAGCATGATGTCTCAGATGCTGAGCTCTCAGAACTATATTCTCATGCGGTTGCTTTGATATCGCCTTCTCTCATGGAGGGGTTTGGTCTTCCTCCGCTTGAAGCAATGTCTCTATCAACTCCGGTGTTATTGTCGGATACACCTTCCTTTAGAGAGGTCTGCGCAGATGCTGCTTTTTACTTTGATCCATATTCTATAAAAAGCATGAAAGAACAAATGAAATTCGTGTATAATATTGGTCAGCAGAAAAGGGATGAGCATATAAGAAAAGGACGCGGACGGGTCAAAGATTTCTCATGGGAGAGAATGTCAAAGCAAACGCTTGCGGTTTATGAAAGTTGCATTAGTATATGATAGGGTGAATAAATGGGGTGGAGCAGAGCGTGTTCTTCTCGCTCTCCATGAGCTTTTTCCTAATGCTCCACTTTTTACTTCTGTTTATCATCCTCAGAAGGCAGGGTGGGCAAAAGTCTTTAATGTAAAAACGTCTTTTTTGCAGCATTTTCCCTTAGCATCCTCAAAGCATGAGCTTTTCCCCCTCCTTATGCCTGCAGCTTTTGAGAGTTTTTCTTTTGATGATTATGATTTGATAGTTTCCGTTACTAGTGAATCTGCAAAAGGGATTATCACAAAACCAAAAACGAAACATATTTCTTATTGCCTGACACCTACCCGGTATCTTTGGAGTGGACATGAGGAATATTTTCATAATAAATTTTTTAAGACTATAGCGACACCTGCTATAAGATCATTGAGGGCTTGGGATAAGATTGCAGCTCATCGTCCTGATAAGTTCGTCGCAATTTCAAAGGAAGTTCAAAGTAGGATTAAAAAATATTACGGGAAAGAATCTGTTGTGATATATCCGCCGTTGACGTTAAATTCGAAATTCGAAATTCGAAATACGAAACAAGTACAAAATACAAAATCAAAAAAAGAACAGGGTGAGTATTTTTTGGTTGTTTCTCGTTTTGTTCCCTATAAGCGGATTGATTTGGCGATTCAGGCCTGCAATGAGCTGAAACTACCTCTAAAAATCATTGGGAGTGGCGCAGAAGAAGATAAATTGAAGTCACTTGCTGGCCCGACAATTGAATTTGTCGGAAAGGTAACGGACAAGGAGCTTTCCGACTATTATAGAGATTGCAAGGCTTTGCTTTTTCCTGGGGTTGAAGATTTTGGGCTTGCTGTCGTCGAGGCTCAACATTTCGGCAGACCAGTAATTGCTTTTCGTGGCGGAGGAGCACTTGAGACAATTCTTGCGGGGAAAACGGGCTTGTTTTTTGATGCCCAGACAAAAGAATCATTAATGTCTGCTTTGAGAGATTTTGATAAGTTTACCTTTGATAAGAATGCTCTCATCCAACAAGCTGGAAAGTTTTCTGCGGGTAAATTTAAGGAGGATTTTTTATCAGTTGTTAATAAAATGTTTTGATACTATAATGGTTCTTAAGTTATGAAAATTGTTGTTTTTGCTGGCGGGGTTGGGACAAGGCTTTGGCCACTTTCACGAAATAATAGTCCGAAACAGTTTGGTAAACTGATTGGAGACCAATCTACGTTGCAACAGACAATTTCCCGCCTAACCCCTGAGTTTAAACCCGAAGATATTTATATTGCTACGGGAATTCAATATAAAGAAGTTGTCATGGAGCAGCTCTCATTCATTCCTCCGCAAAACTTCATCTTTGAACCTACGAGGCGTGATGTTGGTCCTGCAATCGGACTGTCCTCTTTCATACTGGATAAGCAATTTCCTGATGAGCCAATAGCTATTTTGTGGAGCGATCATCTGGTGAAAAATGAAATGGATTTTAGACATGTTCTTCGTCTTGCTGAAAAACAGATTAAAGACGAGGAGGCGAAATTTGTCTTCATAGGGCAGCATGCCCGTTTTGCTAATCAAAATCTGGGATGGATTGAGCTGGGAGATAAAGTAGAAGGGCAAGATGAGGATATGCTCTATAATTTTAAGAGATTATGTTACCGACCTAAACTTGAGGATGCTGAGCATTTTTTCAAAAGCGATAAGTATGTTTGGAATTTAGGTTACTTTGTTACAACCCCTGAGTTCTTAACTTCGTTGTTCACTAAGTATGTTCCTGAAATGGCTTCTGAGTTGGCGAAAGTTCAAGATGTTTATGGGTCAGAGCAGTACGAGGAGGTTCTTGCGGAAGTATATCCTAGGCTTGAGAAGATTAGCTTTGATGATGCTATCTTGGTAAAGCTAGTTCCTGACGGATTACAGGTAATATCTGTCGATTTGGGATGGAGCGATGTTGGCGCATGGGATGCGCTTAAAGAGGCATTGGCGTCTCATCAGGAAGAAAACGTTACTCATGGAAATGTACTTACAGAAGATAGTGTTGATAGCTTGCTGTTCAACTATTCAAAAAAGCTCTGTATTGGTATTGATCTTGAAGAAATGATCGTTATTGAGACAGATGATGTTTTGCTTGTTTGTCCCAAAAATTCAGTGCCGAAAATAAAAAAATTCGTAGAAAGTCTCACTGGTACTCCTCATGAGCACTTAGCATAATGCCTTATACAATACTTAAAACAAGCATATTCTACGAATCTACCAAGAGGGTAATAGATATAGTTTTTTCCATCCTGCTCATAATTCTTTTCTCTCCTGTCATTGCTCTTGTTGCTCTGGCGATCAAGCTGGAATCAGCAGGGCCTGTCATGGCTGATACTCCACAGCGTGTCGGAAGAGATGGAGAGGCATTTAAAATGTATAAATTCCGTTCTATGATACAAAATGCTCATACTATGCTCCGCGAGGATCCTAAATACTCCAATCTTTTTAATGTCTATAAGAAGGGTAGTTACAAGCTGAAAGATGATCCTCGCATAACAAGAGTGGGCCGCTTTATCAGGAAGCACTCTCTTGATGAGATTCCTCAGTTCTTTAATGTACTTGAAGGGAAGATGAGCATTGTGGGTCCTAGAGCTTACTATCCAGATGAGCTTGAGGAGCAGCAGAAAAAATATCCGCATACACGCAAGGCAGTGAAGGTGGTGCTAAGTGTTAAACCTGGTATTACAGGGTTTTGGCAGGTTTCAGGAAGAAGTGAAATAAACTTTGATAAGAGAATAGAGATGGATGCATACTACGTGCGGAAGCGCTCTATTCTCTATGATTTTTGGATTATCTTTCAATCGCCTTGGGCAATGATCGCTGGAAAAGGAGCACTGTAGAGAGGGGTTAGTCATAAAGTTGGATTTGAGATCTTGATTATTTGACAAAGGTGGAGTGGGTTAGGTATTATTGTATAATTATGGGGGGATTTGATAAAATTGATCTTGATCAGCCGGAGACACTTGCTCATAAGGCAGATGTAGGTTCTAAGTCAGACGATAAGATTATGGCGACGAAAAGAAATAGAAAGTTTAAATTCTCCAAAAAACTTTGGATAGTTCCTGCAGTTTTGGTTTTACTCCTTGTTGCTATTGCTTTCCCTGCATACGGTACATATAAATCAGGGCTCCAAACATATAGACAAGCAAAACTCATTGCAAGTGCCATGAAGCAACAGGATGTTGCTCTTGCTTCAGAGGAAGTAGCAAAAACCCAAAAGTCGCTAAAAGAAACGCAAAAGAACTTTCATTACATGATCGTTGTTAAATTTATACCAATCGCTGGTTGGTACTACAGTGACGTTGACCATGCTCTGAACGCAGCAGCTCATGGGCTTGATACTGCTGCTACAGTTACCAACTCGCTGAAGCCTTATGTCGATGTGCTGGGGCTTAAGGGAGGAGGGAGCTTTGCTGGGGGCTCAGCAGAGGAGAGAATTAAAACTGCAGTCTTAACCATGGGAAAGATCACTCCTCAAATTGATCAAATTGAACAGTCACTGTCTAAAGTTCAAAAAGAAGTCGATGCTATCAATCCTTCACATTATCCTGAGTTCATTTTTGGTAAAAATTTTAAGGAAAAACTTGTTACTTTCAGAACGGTTGTTAGTGAAACTGCTTCTTTCGTTCACGATGCAAAACCTCTCGCTAAAGCTCTTCCTTCACTTCTTGGAGAATCTGAAGAGAAGAAATATCTCGTACTTTTACAAAACGATAAGGAGCTTCGTGCAACAGGAGGATTTATTACTGGCTACGCAGTCTTTAGGGTAGATAAGGGAGTGATCCACCTTAATAAATCCGAGGATATTTATAAGCTTGATGACTCAATCTCCAGAAAAGACAAAGCACCAGCTCCTATCCTGAAATATCTGCCTAAAGTATATGTCCTGAATTTACGGGATAGCAATCTTTCTCCAGATTTTATTAAATCCATGGAAACATTTAAATCCATGTACGATAGAGCAGGTCTAAAAGAGGACGTTGATGGAATTATAACTATTGATACAAGCGTGCTCGTTTCAACGATCAAAATATTAGATGACAATGTAGAGGCAGGAGGTATGAAATTTAATACAAAGACTGATCCCCGCTGTAATTGTCCGCAGGTTATTTATGAGCTTGAAAATAGTATTTCCCGCCCTGTCAATTATGTCAAGACTGATAGGAAAAGCATAATCGGAGATCTTATTTCAGCTATCATGGTGAAGGCTCTTTCTTCCTCACCAAAACTGTATTGGGGCCCGCTGTTCCAGTCGATTATCGCACAGGCAAATGAAAAGCACATGCTTTTTTATCTCTACGATGATGCAGCTCAACAAGGCATTGAGGGTCTGAACGTTGCGGGGAGAATTAAACCATTTGATGGTGACTATCTACATATTAATGAGACCAACTTTTCAGGTGCCAAGGTCAATATCTTTATGCAAGAGATGGTTGATAGTGAATATGAAGTTAAAGGAGACGGTTCTATCACCAAGACAATCACAATTAACTATAAGAATCCTTTCCCTCCATCGGATTGTAATTTAGAAAGAGGTGGACTTTGTTTGAATGCTGAATATCGTGACTGGATTCGCATCTACGTACCTAAGGGAAGTGAGCTTACTGACAGCAAAGGTTCTCAAGTAAAGATGACCACGTATGAAGATTTGGGTAAGACCGTGTTTGATGGTTTCGTTACTGTCAGACCACAGGGTGTGGCTAAATTGACTCTTACATACAAATTGCCTTTTAAAGTAGATGGAAATCTCCTTCCCGTTCTTATCCAAAAGCAACCCGGTACATACGATAACAAATATACGCTCAGTGTCAATGGAAAAACAAAAGAAAAATTTGACCTACTTACAGATAAAGAATTTAAGTTGAAGGTTAAATAGGAATAGCGTAAAGCGAAAAGGATAAAGCGTAGTATTCTGGATCATTATTGCTTTAAAATTTGCGCTTTGCGTTTTTATTTTTTTAAATGCGGACTTTCAAGACCGAAGCAATTATTATCAAGAGACGAAACTTCGGAGAAGCAGACCGTATTATTACTGTTTTCACCAAGGAGCATGGTAAATTCTCAATAAAAGCCTCAGGTGTAAGAAAAATAACCAGTCGAAGATCCGCACATGTAGAGCCCCTAAATCATTCTATGCTTAGCTTATATAGAGGTAATGGATTTCCGATTTTGACAGAAGCCAGAATATTGGATGATTTTTCCTTGCTCAAGAATGACTTGGATAAAATTGGTCTTGCCTACCATCTATGTGAATTAGTCGATGGTCTCTGTCCGGATAATCAGGAGCAGCGAGAGGTGTTTGAGCTTTTGAAGAAAACATTAACACGTTTATCATTGGTTTCTGCGAATGTTTATTCTTCGAGCGAACAGAGTGAGTCGAGAAGTTCTCGAGTCGCCGTGCTCCCTCGAACAATAAGTGATGAAGATGACATTGTTTCGATTGTCCA